>NZ_JBHWIV010000020.1:0-129503 GCF_042731675.1 Kitasatospora sp. NPDC059827
GGGGGGGGGGGGGTTGGGGGGCGGGGGCCCCGGGCCGCCGGGGGGGGGGGGGCCCCCCCGGGCGCCCCCCCCCCCGCCTCCGGTACGGGTCGGGCCCCGGGGTCAGAACCGTCCCTGGTTCAGGGCGTTCTGCAGGGCCGAGATGGTGGCCGGGCCCCACTGGCCGTCGACGGTGAGGCCGGCGCCGCTGGCGTTGAGGAAGGTCTGCAGCGCCCGGTAGGTGGCCGGGCCCGGGTCGCCGTCCTCGACGAGTCCGGCGTTGCCCCACACGTTGAGGTGGTGCTGGAGCGAACGCTTGGAGTCGGGGCCCCACTGGCCGTCCGGGGTGGAGCCGCAGACCCGCTGGACGGCCATGATGGTCAGGGTGCCGAACTGGCCGTCGACGGTGAGGCCGGCGCCGTCGTCGATGTACGCGAAGTACGCGGACTCGGTGGCCGGGCCCCACTGGCCGTCGGCGTTGGTGCCGACCTTGCCCTGGAGCCAGCGCACGCCGGCGGCGGTCAGCGGGCCCCAGGCGCCGTCGACGGCCAGCGCCGGGCTGTAGCCCATGTCGTTGACCGCCTGCTGCTGGCGCGCTATCGAGCGCACGGACGTCATGGGGCCGCCGCCGGACGAGCCGCCCCCGAAGGCCTTGAACGCCGATTCGGTCCCGGGCCCCCACAGGCCGTCGGCGGTGACGCCGACCTTGTTCTGCAGCCAGCGCACGCCGGCGTCCGTCTTCGGCCCCCAGGCGCCGTCGACGTCCAGTGCCGGGCTGTAGCCCAGGCCGTTGACCGCCTGCTGCTGGGCGGAGACCGACCGCACCTGGGTCATGCCGCCGCCGCTCGCGCCGCTGGAGTCGGTGGGCGGCGGGGTGTAGCCCGAGCCCGCCCAGTCGATCGGGCGGACCTGCGCCGGCATGCCGTTCTGGACCCAGGCGCGCAGCTGCGCCCCCGGGCAGTCGGTGGAGTTGCCGGGGAGCATGCCGTGGTAGGTCTTGGTGAGGACGTGGCCGGCCATGTCGCAGGCCTTCTCGTACATCGACCGGATCGCGGACATCGCGATGTCGGTGGCGTCCCCGCTCTCGCCGATGAAGCAGACGCCGATGTGGGTGGTGTTGGCCCCGTAGGCGTGCGCGCCCTGGAGGTACCAGCCGCGGCCCTCGAAGATCCGGCCGCTGGTGTCGACCAGGAAGTTGTAGCCGATGTCGGACCAGCCGTTGGAGTCCATGTGGTAGTTCTGGATCGACCGGAGCGTCTGGGTGGTCGGCCCGTCCGAGTAGTGCACGGTGAACCCGGTGCGGTCGCCGATGGCCACCGGCGTGATGTCCTTCGCCGGGCGGGCGCCCCACTGGGCGCGGGAGTAGATGTGCAGCGTGTCGGAGTCGGGGCCGGCACCGGTGCCCGAGCCCCGCTGGATGAAGGAGCCGTCCTTGACGTACGGGTAGAGCTTCCCGGGGCAGTCCGTGTGGGTCACCGTGCGGACGTCCGTGTGCCCGACGATCCGGAGGCCCGCGCCCTTCTCGTTCTGCAGGTAGCCGCAGAGCGTCCTGATGCCCGCGACCATCTCCGGGGTCACGTCGTCGTCGGCGCCCATCAGGCCCATCACGGCGTAGTAGTCGGAGTTGGCCCCGGGCGACTCGGTGCCGTTCGCGCCGGACCGGTAGTTGAGCCCGCGCCCCTCGTAGATGGAACCGTGCTTGCAGACCAGGAAGTTGTACGGGATGTCGTCGTACTCGGGCTCCCCGTTGCCGGTCCACTCCCGGATGTCCTGGGTGAGGCCGTGGTGCATCGACTCGTCCTGGATCTTCCTGACCAGTGCGGCGCACTGGCTGTGGGGATCGACGGACTTGTGCCCGCCACCCTCGTGGTGGATGACGATGCCGCCGACCCACGGGGAGAAGGGACCGAAGTCGGTCGTCTTGGGCGGCTGGGCGCCCCATTCACTGCGCGAGATGATGGTGACCATCTGGTTCTCCGGAAGTCGTGCTGAGCTTGCTGACAGGACGGGTGGGGCGGGCGTCGGGTGAGTCGGGCCTCGGGCGTGCTACGCGGCCCCGATGACGCCCCCGTCCGTCCGCCGGATCACCAGCACGGCCGAGCGGGGCCGCCCGGCGGCGTCGTGGTCCGGCCAGTTGCTGACCGCGCGGGGATCGTCCTGGGTGGGCGTGCCCCAGGCGAGGGTGTGCTCGCCCGGGTGCTGGACGTTGACGAACATGGTGCGGCGGTCCGGGGTGGTGACCACGCCGGTGATCTCGGCGCCGCGCGGGCCGGTCAGGAAGCGGCGGACCTCGCCGGTGGCGGGGTCGGCGGCCAGCATCGCGTTGTTGCCCAGGTGCTCGTGGCCGGTCTCGGCCCGGTTCTGGTCGAAGGCCGGGATGCCGGTCCCGATCCACAGCCGGCCGTCGGCGTCGGACCACAGGTTCTTCGGCGAGGCGAACATGCCGGCGGCGTCCAGGTGGACCTGGTGGTCGTGGGCCGGGTCGCCGGCGAGCACGAAGACCTGCCAGTGGAAGCCGGTCGCCCGGCCGTCGCCCTGGTCGGCCGTCCCGTCCTCGCGCCAGCGGACGACGTGGCCGTACGGGTTCTCGGCGCGCGGGCTGACCGCGGCCCGGTGGGCGTTCGGGCCGGCGGCGCAGTGGCCGAGGCCCGGGCTGTTCGCGAGCGCGCAGAAGGCCGTCCCGTCGGGGCTCACCGAGGTCTGCTGGGGCCGCTCCAGCGGGGTGGCTCCGAGCGAGTCCGCCGCCAGCCGGGCCCGCAGCAGGACGTCGGCCTGGTCGGCCCACCCGTTGGCGACGGTCAGCGGGCCCTGGCCGTGGGTCAGCGGCAGCCACCGGCCGGTGCCGTCGTCCTCGAACCGGGCGACGTACAGGGTGCCGTGGTCCAGCGGGCTGCGGCCCTGGGAGCGCAGCCGCCACCAGCTGTCCGAACCGACGAACTTGTAGAGGTAGCCGCCGTTCTCGTCGTCGCCGCTGTAGACGACGACCCGGCCGGCGGACTCGGTCACGCTCGCCCCGACGTGCTGGAAGCGGCCCAGCGCGGTGCGCTTCACGGGTGCCGCCTGCGGGTTGGCCGGGTCGATCTCCACGACCCAGCCGAACCGGTTGGCCTCGTTGCCGTTCGCCGCGAGGTCGAAGCGCGCGTCGGCGCGGTGCCAGCCGTGGCCGTCGCCGCGGGCGCCGAGGCCGGCCCGCTTCTGGGCGCGGGTCGCCCGCCACGTCCTGTCGTCGGTGCCGAAGTAGCCGGCGGTGTTGCGCTCGCCGGCCAGGAACGTCCCCCACGGGGTCACCCCGTGCGCGCCGGTGCCGAGCGTGCCCGTGGCGGGCGTGCCGGTCCGCAGGGCCGGGTGGTCGGCGCCCACCGGTCCGGAGAAGGTGACGGGCGTGGCACCGGTGACGCGCACGTTGCGCGGCGAGTCGGCGAGCTGCCAGGTGCCGCCGGTGCGGCGCACCTCCAGCACGCTGACGCCGTGCGCGGCGAGCGCCTTGGCGACCTGCTCCTTGCTCACCTGTCCGTCCGCGGCCGCCGTGCCGGTGCGGCCGTACAGCAGGGCGGCGTCGGTGGACTCGTGGGTGAGCACCAGGGTGCCGTGGGAGTCGTCGGTGCCCGGGAAGAAGTGCAGGCCGGCGTGGTGGGAACCGACCTGCTCGGCCTGCTCCGCCGCGGTGTTGCCGCCGTCGGCGCGCCACTTCGGGCCGCTCTCGCGCACGGCCTGCCCCCACGGAGCGAGCACCTGCACGGAGTACCCGGCCGGCACGGTGACGGCGTCGGCGCTGCTCGCGGGTACGGCGGTGAAGCCGAGCGGGTGCGCCGCCGCACCGGCCGTGCCCGGCTGCCCGGCGGGGGCGGCGGAGGCGGGGGACGCGGAGAGGCCGAGGAACGCGGCGAGGGCGATGGTGCCGCCGGTCAGGGCCTGACGGCGCGACAGGCCGGCGGCCACCACCTCGTCGAACGTGCGGCGGGGTGCTGCCTCCGGTTGCGGAGTGTCGTGATCTGGCATGGTCGCCACCCAAGGGAAGTCGGCCCGCCGGGGCGGGGTGCGGGGCTGAAGAGGACCGGGTGCGTGCGCCGCGTCCCGTGCTCGGGGGCCGTGCGGCGACAGCCGGTCGGCCGGAGCGCGAGGCCCTCCGGAGCGAAAGGTCGGCCGGAGCGAACGGATCGCCGCGGGTCTCGCGGACCTGAACCTAGATCGACTTCGACCCCGTGGCCATCCTGAATCCGTCTCAGATGCTCCGGCGCCCCATCCCGGGACGGCGTGGGACGGCGGGGACGCCGGGGACGGGAACCGGAGCCGGGCCGACGGGCATCGTGGTACCGGAATCCGGCGATCCACGGTTCCGGACGGACGGAAGAGCACATGGAGGCGGCATGCGGTCAGCGCGGGAGCGGCGGAGCGGCTGGATCCGGCGGGCGGCCTGGACGGCGGCCGCCCTGGTCCTGGCCACGGGCGGCACGCTGTTCGGCAACAGCCGCGTCCTCGCGGCCTGGCGGTACTGCCTGGGCCAGGACCACGAGCCGAACCCGAACCTGGCGATGGCCACGGTGTCCTGGTGGACGGTCATGCTCGTCGCGCTCCTGGCGCTCGGCGCACTGCTGGGCCGCCGGCCGAGCAGCCGCCGGTACCGCCTGCCGGCCCTGCTCGCCGCCGCGGCCGTCCTGACCTGGCTCTACGTCACCGGGATGGGATCCCCCGCGCCGCTGCAACCCGGGCAGCCCCGGGACTCCGTGTGCCGGGTCCTGCCGCCCTTCCCCTTCACGGGCTGAGCGGCCCGGGAGCCGCGGACCGGCCGCACGCGAGAACGCCCGGCCGGGAGGTTCCGGCCGGGCGTTTCGTCAGAGCACTGTGAGACAGGCCCTAGCACCAGACCGGGCGGGAGCCGTAGTTGGCCTGGTAGTCCAGCTTGGCCCAGGTCAGCGGGCCGACGATGCCGTCGGGCTTGAGACCGGTGCAGGTCTGGAACTTCTGCACCGCGGCGAGGGTCTTGGGGCCGAAGTACCCGTCGACGTCCGGGCCCTGGTAGGTGAGGGAGTTGTAGAGCTCGCACTGCAGGGCCTTGACCGCGTCACCGCTGTCGTCCTGGGAGAGCTCCGGCTCGCTGGTGCTGTAGCCGCCGCAGAGCTGGCTCGGGGACGTCGCGGCCGAGGCGCTGCCGGCGGTGGTCACACCGAAGCCGGCGGCCAGGAGGGTGGCGACTGCAACGGCCGCAAGCTTGTTACGCATGGTTCTTCCTTCGGTACAGCGGTACAGGTGACGGGGAGGGCTCGGTCGGGCCGGGTCAGCAGAGGTAGTTCGCCGCGGTGTCGATGTCGCTCTGGTAGTCCAGCTTGGCCCAGGTCAGCGGGCCGACGATGCCGTCGGGGTCGAGGTGGGCGCACTTCTGGAACTTCTGCACGACGGCGAGGGTGTTCTTGCCGAAGATCCCGTCCACCTGGAGACCGGCGCCGCGCACGCTGTAGTTGAGCTCGCACTGCAGCGCCTTGATCTCCGGGCCGCTGTCGCCGAGGCTCACCTCCGCCTCGTTGTCGCTGTTGTAGCCGTAGGAGGCGCACACGGCGGGGGTGCTGGCGGACGCGGTGGTGGCGGTGCCGATTCCGAGGCCGGTGAGCATGACGGCTCCGGCGGCGATGGCAGCGAGCTTGGTACGCATGGGTGTTGTCCTTCACAAGGGTCAGGTCGATGGTCGGGGTGGGACGGTGAGGTCCCCGCCGGCAGGGCCGGGTGAACGGCCCCGGGCGGTCAGGCCGTGACGTGGTACCAGTAGCCGCCGGTGCGCAGGGTGACGTAGTGCACGTCGGTGCCCGTCTCCTTGGCCTCGTACATCATGTCCGCGCCGGTGGCGGAGTCGGTGCCGGCGTAGAGCACCACGTGGTGGGTGTTGTGGGCGTCGGTGCCGAAGTACTCGACGTCGCCCGGCTGCCGCTGGTCCTCGGTGATCGGGGTGAGGTGCTTGTCCAGGGTCTGCTCGGTGGTGTCGCCGCCGTTGGCGAGGTCGATGCCGGCGCCGAACCAGAAGGCGGCCCGGACCAGGCCCGAGCAGTCCACGCCGGCCGTGGTGTTGGCCGGGCAGGGCTGGATCGAGCCGGTGTAGCCGTCGCAGGTGCCCAGCGACGGGCCGGGGCCCTCGCCGCGCAGCGAGTGGCCGCCGCCCCACACGTACGGGACGCCCAGGTAGGACTTGGCCGCGTTCAGGACCTTGGTGGAGTCGATCGGGCCGCTGGGCAGCGGGGCGGGCGTGGCGGTGTAGAGGGCGTTCTTGACGCCGGCGCCGACGATCCCGTCGATGGCCAGGCCCTGGGCGGCCTGGAAGTTGCGTACGGCGGTGTCGGTGGCCGGCCCGAACTGCCCGTCCATGACGAGGCGCCCGGCGTTGAAGGTGTTCAGCATCGTCTGCAGGGTCGAGACGCACTGCCCGCTCGCCCCGGTCCGGAGGTCCCCGCACTGGGTGCGGAGGTCGACGGTGCCGGAGGCGGCGGTGGCCGCCGTGTCGAGCGCCGACTTGGTGGCCGGGCCGACGATGCCGTCCGCGGTGAGGCTGTGCGCGCCCTGGAAGGTGCGCACGGCGCCGTCGGTGGCGGGCCCGAACTGGCCGTCCACGGTGAGGTGGGCGCCGGTCAGGTTGAGCTCCGCCTGGAGCTGGGTGACGCAGCCGTCGGCCTCGCCCTGCTGGAGGTTGGCCGGGCAGGCCGGGGAGGTGATCGGGATCGGGGCCGGCGCGGTCGCGGCGGAGGCGGTGGAGGCACCGAGGCCGGTCAGCGCGGACGCCAGGGCCAGGCCGAGGCCCAGGCCCAGCGACAACCGGCGCCGGGCGGGGAGGAGGGTGCTCACAGGAGGGGTCTCCGGTTCCATGGTGATGCGTCAGGGAGGCGGGTGGTCCGTCTCCCTGACGTCCGGTGTGCTCGACGGGCGGGTGCTACTCGAACAGGCCCGAGTCGCTGGGTATGTAGGGGAAGCAGGCGCCGTGCTTCCCGCCGTACTGCGCATCACCGCGGTAGAGGAGGTTGTCGCCGGTGAAGGGGCCGACGATGCCGTCCGGCTGCACGTGGACGAAGGCCTGGAACCACTGGACCTGGGCCTTGGTCTTCGGACCCCAGATCCTGTCCTCGTCGATCTCCGCCCGGTTGTTGGCCCGGGCGACGTCGTTGAGCAGGTGCTGGACGCACCAGACGCCGGTGGAGTCGTTGGGCTGGTTGTCGCCGATGTAGCCGGCGGATTCGGAGGCGCCGGCGGTACCGGCCAGGCCCAGCAGGGCGGTTCCGGCCATGGCCACGGCCAGCACGGCGCGACCGAAGGACTTCGCGGTCATGGGTTGCTCCTCGCGGTACGGGTGGTCAGGGGCCGTAGGTGGTCGGGATGTACTGCCAGCAGTAGGCGTCGTAGCTGCCGACGTAGTACGGGTCGCCGTCGCTGATGATCGCGTTCCCGGTGAGCTGGCCGACGTAGCCGTCCTGGAGGAGCGACCGGCCGCTGAGGAAGGTGTGGGCCTGCAGCCACTGGACGGCGGACTTGGTCTGCGGGCCCCAGAACCCGTCCTCCGCCACCGGCGCGGGCTGGCCGGCCTGCGTGGTGTGGTTCAGGTAGTAGTTGAGGTTGTGCTGGACGCACCACACGGCATGGGTGTTGTTGGCGTAGCCGTCGCCGATGAACGGCGCGCTCTGGCTGGCGCTGGCCGGCCCGGCCACGGTGAGCAGAGCGGCACCGGCCAGGGCCAGTGCCGCCGCGGCGCGGCCGAAGGTCTTCGCGGTCATGTCTCTGCCCTCCCGTGGCGGACGATCAGGGGCCGTAGCTGGTGGGGATGTACGGCCAGCACGGGGAGTCGAACTCGCCGTTGCCGTACTGGTATCCCTCGCCCATGATCATGTCGCCGGTGAGCGGGCCGACGATGCCGTCGACCTGGAGCTTCTGGCCGCCGACGTAGGCGTCCTCCTGGATCCACTCGACGGCGGCCTTGGTCTTCGGACCCCAGTAGCCGTCCTCGTCCAGCGGGGCGGGGCGGTCGGTCTTGGTCGTGATCCCGATGTAGTGGTTGATGTTGTGCTGGACGCACCACACCGCCTGGCGGTTGTTGGCGTAGCCGTCGCCGATGTACGGCGCGCCCTGGGCGGCGCTGGCGGTGCCGGACAGGCCCAGCAGCGCCGAGCCGGCGAGGGCCGCCGCCACCACGGTGCGGCCGATGGTCTTCAGGGTCATGGGTCTCTCCTTGCGGGACGGTGGTCGGGGGCGGTGTGCCGTCGGGCAGGTACGGCCCCCGGGCGGTACGGGGTGTGAGGCCCGGGCGGGCTCCGCCGCGCGGGACCGGCCTCGGCGAAGGCCGGGAGGTGCTGCCGGTACGCGTCGGATCGGGTGGGCGCCGTCGGCGCGTGGCCACCCTGCTGCGGCGGGGACGCTGCCGTACTCTGCCGGACTCCGTGGTCCGTCCGGAAGATCTTCCGACGTCCCATCAGTCCCAGGGATGTGTCCCACGGTGCGGACCCGCTCCGTGGGACACCTTTCCCTCCGAGGGCGAGCGCGGGGCCGTTCAGTGCTGGTGGCCGACGGTCGGCTCCTGGGTCGCCGTGGTCGCGGCGGGGGCGGGCGCCGCGCTGCCGTCGGCCGTCACGGTGAAGGCGGCGGTGCGGACCGTGCCCTGGTGCCGGAAGTCGAGGAAGAGCCGGTAGCCGCCGCCGCTCGGGGCGGTGGTGGTGAAGCCGATGCCGGGGCCCGGGGTGGTGGTGTCCGGGTGGACGTGGAGGTAGGCGAGGTCGCCGGCGCGCAGGGCGACCAGGTGGCCGTAGGCGCCGAGGTAGGGCTGGAGGTCGGTGACCGGGGCGCCGTCCTTGCTGACGTCCAGGGTGAGGTGGCTGCTGCGGCCGGGGGTGAGGTCGCCGCCGAGGGTGACGGTGTAGCCGTCGACGGTGGCGGTCCGGCCGGTGTCGGGCAGCGGGGCGGGGCGCAGGTCGCCGGCGGCGTGGAGGTCGGCGCCGAGGGTGAGGCCCTCGCTCGCTCCGGCCGGGGTGAAGTCGGCGAACACCCGGTACTCGCCGGCGGCGGGGACGGCGGTGGGGGCGCTCCAGGTGCCGTCGGCGGCGAGGACGGGGTGCAGGTGCTGGAAGGTGGAGAGGTCGCGCGGGGCGACGATCAGGTGGAGTTCCTTCTCGTGCTGCTGCTGGTAGGCGGTGACGGGCTTGCCGTCCGCGCCGAGGATGCGGAAGCGCAGGTCGGTGGGGGAGCCGGCGGTGACGAAGGGCCGGTCGAGGCTGAGGGTGTAGCCGCGTTCGGAGACCTGGAGACCGCCGGGGAGGCGGTCGGCGGCTGCCTCGCCCGCTGGGTCGTGTCCGGCGTGTGCGGCGGCGGGCCCGGGCTTGGCGGGGCCGGTGCCGGTGGCGTGGCCGACGCCGAGGGCGAGGCCGAAGGCGGCGGCGAGGGCGGCGGTGAAGGCGGTGATGCGCAGGGCGGTGTTCACGGCGGGGTTCTCCTCGGTCGGGGTGAAGGGGAAGGAGTGCCCTGAGTGAATACCCCATGGGGGTATCAGGTCAAGCCGATCCCGCTTCGAAAAAATACCAGTGGGGGGTATCGCCCAGGGCTTGCCCTGCCTACCCCCCAGGGGTATAAATGAACCCGGCACCGCCCGATACCCCTCCAGGGTATGACGGCCCGGCCGGACGGACCAGGCGGAACGACTGTCACGAGGAGCAACGATGAGCACGCAGGCACCCGCCTCCACGGAGGTGGAACTCTCGATCGGCGGAATGACGTGCGCCTCGTGCGCCGCCCGGATCGAGAAGAAGCTCAACCGGATGGACGGCGTCGCGGCCAGCGTCAACTACGCCACCGAGAAGGCGAAGGTCACCTTCGAGGGCGAGGTCGAGGTGGCCGACCTGATCGCCACCGTCGAGGCCACCGGCTACACCGCCGCGCTGCCCAGGCCCCCGGCCGCCGCCGCCGACGGCGAGGGCGCCGAACCGGGCGAGCCCGCCGACGGACTGGCGCCGCTGCGCCAGCGGTTGTTCACCGCCGTGGCCCTGGCCGTCCCGGTGATCGCGATGGCGATGGTGCCGGCCCTGCAGTTCGACAACTGGCAGTGGCTCTCGCTCACCCTCACCGCCCCGGTCGTCACCTACGCCGCCTGGCCGTTCCACCGCGCGGCCTGGACCAACGCCCGGCACGGCGCCGCGACCATGGACACCCTGGTCTCGCTCGGTACCGGCGCCGCGTTCCTGTGGTCGCTGTGGGCGCTGTTCCTCGGTGACGCGGGGATGCCGGGCATGCGGCACGGCTTCGAGTTCACCATCGCCCGCAGCGACGGTGCCTCGAACATCTACCTGGAGGCGGCGGCCGGCGTCACCGCCTTCATCCTGGCCGGTCGCTACTTCGAGGCCCGCTCCAAGCGCACCGCCGGTGCCGCTCTCAAGGCGCTGCTGGAACTGGGCGCCAAGGACGTGACGGTGCTGCGCGGCGGCGCGGAGGTGCGGATACCGATCGCCGAACTCGCCGTGGGGGACCGGTTCGTGGTGCGGCCCGGCGAGAAGATCGCCACCGACGGCACCGTGGTCGAGGGCGCCTCCGCGGTGGACGCCTCGATGCTGACCGGCGAGTCCGTCCCGGTCGAGGTCGGGGTCGGGGACGCCGTCACCGGCGCCACCGTCAACGCGGGCGGCCGGCTGGTGGTCGAGGCCACCAGGGTCGGCGCCGACACCCAGCTCGCCCGGATGGCCAAGCTGGTCGAGGAGGCCCAGAACGGCAAGGCCGCCGCCCAGCGCCTCGCGGACCGGATCTCCGCGGTCTTCGTGCCGATCGTGATCACCCTGGCGGTGGCCACCCTCGGCTACTGGCTGGGCACCGGCGAGGGCTGGACCGCCGCCTTTACCGCGGCCGTGGCCGTGCTGATCATCGCCTGCCCGTGCGCCCTGGGCCTGGCCACCCCGACCGCCCTGCTGGTCGGCACCGGCCGCGGCGCCCAGCTCGGCATCCTGATCAAGGGCCCGGAGGTGCTGGAGTCCACCCGCAAGGTCGACACCATCGTCCTGGACAAGACCGGCACCGTCACCACCGGCCAGATGACCCTGCTCGCCGTGCACACCGTCGAGGGCGTCACCGAGGCCGAGGTGCTGCGCCTGGCCGGCGCCCTGGAGCACGCCTCCGAGCACCCGATCGCCCGGGCCATCGCCACCGCCGCCGCCAAGGCCGGCGAACTGCCCGCCGTCGAGGGCTTCGAGAACGTGCCCGGCCTGGGGGTCCAGGGCGTGGTGGACGGCCGTGCAGTGCTGGCCGGCCGGGAGGTGCTGCTCAACGAGTGGTCGCAGTACCTGCCGGAGAGCCTCGCCGAGGCCAAGCGCGCGGCCGAGTCGGCCGGTCGCACCGCGATCGCGGTCGGCTGGGACGGCGAGGCCCGGGCCGTCCTGGAGGTGGCGGACGCGGTCAAGCCGACCAGCGCCGAGGCCATCGCGAAGCTGCGCGCCCTGGGCCTGACCCCGGTGCTGCTGACCGGCGACAACCGTGCGGTCGCCGAGGCGGTCGCCGCCGAGGTCGGCATCGCCCCGGAGCACGTGATCGCCGAGGTCATGCCGCAGGACAAGGTCGACACCGTCAAGCGGCTGCAGGCCGAGGGCCGGGTCGTGGCGATGGTCGGGGACGGCGTCAACGACGCGGCCGCGCTCGCCCAGGCCGACCTGGGCCTGGCGATGGGCACCGGGACGGACGCCGCGATCGAGGCCGGCGACCTCACCCTGGTCCGCGGCGACCTGCTGGCCGCCGCCGACGCCATCCGGCTCAGCCGCCGGACCCTCGGCACCATCAAGAGCAACCTGTTCTGGGCCTTCGGCTACAACGTCGCCGCCCTGCCGCTGGCGGCCGCGGGCCTGCTCAACCCGATGATCGCCGGGGCGGCGATGGCCTTCTCCTCGGTCTTCGTGGTCGGCAACAGCCTCCGGCTGCGCCGCTTCCGCTGAGCTGCCGCTGCTGAGCCGCCGCCGCAGGGCCGAGGGCCCCGGAACCGTCGCCCGGTTCCGGGGCCCTCGGCCGTCCGGGGCGCTCCTGGGTTCGTTACTCATCGTGACGACGAGTCCAGGGCGCGAGGGATCCGGTTCGTCCGCAGATGCCACCTGTGACCCGTACTTGGTGGTTGTTTTGCCCGTACTTGGGAGTCCACTCACCGAAGTCCTACCCCGCCGCGACCGGGCCGAGATGTGACGCTCCGACACTTGTTAGGCAAGCCTTTCCTGCCCTAGGTTCTCGTGCCGTCGGGCCGCCGACCCTCGCTCTCCGAGGGCTCCGGCGGCCGTTCCCTGCCCTTCCGGAGGACCCTCACCATGCCCGGTACCGTGCGGCCCCTGGCCGGCCTGTCCCTCGTCGCCGTCTGCGCCCTCGCCCTCACCGCCTGCGGCAGCTCCGGCGGGACGGGAGGCGCGGACAGCGCCACCGCCGCGGCGGGCCAGACCATCACCGTCTACAGCGGTCAGCACGAACAGACCGTCAAGGCCCTCACCGAGGACTTCACCAAGCGCACCGGCATCAAGGTCGAACTGCGCTCCGGCGACGAGGCCGAACTGGCCAACCAGATCCTCCAGGAGGGCGACGCCTCCCCGGCCGACGTCTTCTACGCCGAGAACCCGCCCGCCCTCACCGTCCTCGACGACAAGGGCCTGCTCGCCAAGGTCGCCCCCGACACCCTCAAGTCCGTTCCGGCCAACGACAGTTCCGGCAACGGCGACTGGGTCGGCGTCTCCGCCCGCACTTCCGCCTTCCTGGCCGGCACCGGCAAGGCCGCCGACACCGCGCCGCCCGCCTCCGTGCTCGACCTGGCCAAGCCCGAGTGGAAGGGCCGTCTGGGCATCGCCCCCAGCGAGACCGACTTCGCGCCGGTCGTCACCCAGGTCCTCAAGGCCACGGGCGAGGACGCGGCCAAGCAGTGGCTCAAGGGCCTCAAGGACAACGCCAAGGTCTACGACAGCAACGAGACCCTCTCCGCCGCGATCAACAGCGGCGAGGTCGAGGGCGGCGTCATCGACCACTACTACTTCTACCGGATGCGCGACGAGAAGGGCGCGGCCGAGACCCACGCGACCCTGCACTACTTCCCCAAGGGCGACCCGGGCTCGCTGATCGACGTCTCCGGCGCCGGGATCCTCAAGCACGGCAAGCACCAGGCCGCCGCCCAGGCCTTCCTCGGCTACCTCGCCTCCGCGCCCGCCCAGACCGTCATCGCCGACTCCGCCAGCTACGAGTACCCGCTGGTCACCGGTGTCCAGGGCAAGCCCGAACTGCCCGCCCTGGCCGGCCTCGGCACCGTCGCCGACCCGGCCGCGCTCGGCGACGGCAAGCAGGCCCTGGCCCTGCTGCAGGACGCCGGACTGCTCCAGTGACGACCCCCCTGCCCGGGCGGCGGTGGCGGGCCGGCGGCCTGCTCGCACCCGTCGCCGTCGCCGTCGTCGCGGTGGTCGCCTCGCCGCTCGGCTTCGTCACCGCCCAGGCCGCCCAAGCCGGTTGGGACCAGGCCCGGCGGCTGCTCGGCCGCCCGCTGATCGCCACCCTGCTCTGGCACACCCTCGGCCTGGCCGCCGCCGTCACCCTCGCCACCGCCGTCCTCGGCTTCGGCGCCGCCTACCTGGTCGAGCGCACCACCCTGCCCGGCCGCCGGGCCTGGACCGTCGCACTCGCCCTGCCGCTCGCCGTACCGGAGTTCGTCCGCGGCTACTCCTGGGTCTCGCTGTTCCGCTCCGTCCACGGCTACTGGGGCGCCGTCCTGGTGATGACCTGCTCGCTCTACCCGCTGGTGTTCCTGCCGGTCGCGGCCGCCCTGCGGCACGGCGACGCCGCCGCCGAGGAGGTGTCCCGCTCGCTCGGCCGCGGCCGGCTCGCCACCCTGTGGCGGGTCACCCTGCCGCTCACCCGGCCCGCCCTGGCCGGCGGCGTCCTGCTGGTCTCGCTCTACCTGCTCGGCGAGTACGGCGCCTTCGCGATGCTGCGCTACACCACCTTCGCCACCGCCGTGTTCACCCAGTACAAGCTCGGCTTCGACGCGGCCTCCGCCTCCCTGCTCACCCTGGTGCTGGTCGGCCTCGCCCTGCTGCTGGTCGCCCTGGAGGCCTGGGCGGGCCGCCGGGCGCGCACCACCCGGCACGGCGCCCTGGCCCGCCCCGCCGTGCCCGTACGGCTCGGCGGCTGGACCGCCCCCGCCCTCGGCGCGCTGGCCGCGCTGGTCGGCGTCTCGCTCGGGGTGCCGCTGTACGCGCTGGCGTACTGGCTGGTCAAGGGCAGCTCCACCACCCTGCCCTCCGCCTCCGTGCTCGGCGCCACCCTGGCCACCCTCGGCTACGCGCTCGGCGCGGCCGTCGTCGCCACGGCCGCCGCCCTCCCCGTCGCCCTGTACGGCTGGCGGCGCGGCACCCGGCCCGCCCGCGCGGTCGAGCGGATCGCCTACCTCACCCGGGCGCTGCCCGGCATCGCGGTCGCCCTCGCGGTGGTCTTCTTCGCCGTCCGCTGGGCCCGGCCGCTCTACCAGCAGCCGCCGATGCTGGTCCTCGGCTACGTCCTGCTGTTCTTCCCGCTGGCCCTCACCGCCGTCCGCGCCGCCCTCGCCCAGGTGCCGCCCGGCGTCGAGGAGGCCGCCCGCTCGCTCGGCACCCGGCCGCTCGCCGTCCTCGGCCGGGTCACCCTGCCGCTGGTGCTGCCCGGCCTCGGCGCCGCCGTCGCCATGGTCGGCCTCACCGCCTCCACCGAACTCACCGCCACCCTGCTGCTGCGCCCCACCGGCACCCAGACCCTGGCCACCCAGTTCTGGGTCTACACCAGCGGCCTCGCCTACGGGGCGGCGGCGCCGTACGCGGCCCTGATGGTGGCGCTGTCCGTCCCCTCCGTCCTGCTGCTCACCCGCCGTATTTCAGGGAGCACCCCGTGACCGGACTCTCCGTCGTCGACCTGCACGCCGCCCACGGACGCAGCCCCGTCCTGCACGGCATCGACCTGACCGTGCCGGACGGCGCGCTCGCCTGCGTCCTCGGGCCCTCCGGCTGCGGCAAATCCACCCTGCTGCGGGTGCTGGCCGGCTTCCACCCGGCCGCCGCCGGGCAGGTCGTGCTGCACGGCCGCGTCCTCGACGACGGCCGCAGCAGGCTCGCCGCCGAACAGCGGGGCGTCGGCCTCGTCCCGCAGGACGGCGCGCTCTTCCCGCACCTCAGCGTCGCCGCCAACATCGGCTTCGGGCTGCCCCGTTCGCAGCGCCGCGCCCGGGTCGCGGAGCTGCTCGACCTGGTCGGCCTGCCCGGCCTGGGGGAGCGCCGCCCGCACCAGCTCTCCGGCGGCCAGCAGCAACGCGTCGCCCTGGCACGGGCGTTGGCGCCCCGCCCGCGCCTGCTGCTGCTCGACGAACCGTTCGCCGCCCTGGACGCGGCCCTGCGGGCCGACCTGCGCCGCGAAGTCGCCACCGCCCTGAGGCAGTCCGGCACCACGGCGGTGCTGGTCACCCACGACCAGGACGAGGCGCTCTCCTTCGCCGACACCGTCGCCGTCCTGCGCGACGGCCGGATCGCCCAGGCGGGCAGCCCCGAGGAGCTGTACCACCGCCCGGCCGACGCCGCCGTCGCGGGCGTCCTCGGCGAGGCGAACCTGATTCCGGCCGAGGCCAGGGGAGTCGAGGCGCTGACCGCCCTGGGCGCCCTTCCGCTGGCCGACCCCGCGGTCGATTCCGGTGGCGCGCTCGCGCTGCTCCGGCCGGGCCAACTGCGGCTCACCGCCGAGCCGGTGGCGGGCGCCGTCCCGGCGAAGGTGCTCGGCAGCGACTTCCGGGGCCACGACCACCGGGTCGAACTGCGGCCCGGGGCGGCGGGGTTGCCCGAGGTGCTGATCGTCTCCGCCGACCGTCCGTGGCCGGTGGGCGGTGAGGCCTACCTGGCCGCCGCGGGGCCGGTGCACCTGCTGCCGGGGGATTGAGAGTTCGGGCAGCGGCGGGCGGGGGATTGAGCGGTCGGGCAGCGGCGGGCGGTCGGTCCCCGGACCGTGCGGCCCGCCGTCGTCACGGCCCCTCGGGCAGGTCCACCGCCTGCCAGCGGTAGGCCGCGTCCTCCTGCCAGACCTGCAACTCGCCCTCCACCACGGCCGCCAGGCACAGGCGCCAGTCGTCCCCCATGGCGAGGGCGACCCGGGTGGCGGGGCGCAGGGTCGGCCGCCACCAGCGGGGGCGCCGGGAGGCTCCGCCGGGCGGCAGGCGCAGCCGGACACCGCCCGCGCCGGCCAGGGCGACGGTGGGGCCGCCGCGGTGGCCGACCATGGCGATGCCGAGCGAGGGTTCCCCGTCGCCGATCTCGATGGCGGGCGCGGTGGCGGTCGCCGAGCCGAGGGTGTGCAACTGGGCGGAGCCGTCCGTGCGCAGGGTGGCGGCCTGCGGTCCGGCGGAGGCGCGGGCCAGCGCGCCGGCGCGCAGGGTGCCGGGCGGGCCGAGCGGGACGGGTGGTTCGCCGGAGCCCGGCCGCCAGCTGAGCACGCGCTCGCGGTGCTCGACCAGGACCAGCCAGGCGCCCGGCCGTTCCTCCTCGGCGGCGAGCACCCGGTCGGCGGGGCAGCCGGGGTGCTCCTGGCCGGTGAGGGTGAGGCCGGGGGCCCAGCGGTAGGAGCGCAGGGCGCCGGCGGCGGCGGTCCACACGGTCAGCTCCCCGGCCGCGCCGACCGCCCCGGCCAGGCCGCTGACCCCGCGGGCGGCCTCCCACCAGCCGGCCGCGGTGCCGACCCACAGGGTGCCGGAGCGGTCCTCGGCGCAGACCACCAGCTCGCCCTGGCGCCCGGCCCAGCCCGCCGCCAACTCCCGTACCGCGCCGGGCCCCTGGCCGGCGGGCGGCCGCCGGCCGGTGCGTCCGGGGCCGGCCAGCGCGGTGCCGTCGGCGCCGGCCGTGACCACCAGCGGCCGGCCGGCCCGGTCCGGCAGTACGGCCAGGCCCGCGGTGCGCGCCACCGGGCGGTGGGCGCGCAGCAGTTCGCGGCCGCGGGCGGCCCAGGGGCCGAGCGGGGCGGGGCGCCGGTCGGGCTCGCGGGCGAGCGGTTCGCAGGCCCAGCGGGCCAGTTCCTCGCCGTAGCCGGCGGCCAGCAGTTCGGCGCGGGCCTGTTCGGCGGCGAGCCGGTGGTCGAGCCGGCCGTGGTCGGGCAGCAGCAGGGTGCGGGCGAGGGTGCCGACTGCGAAGAGGTCCTTGGCGGTGGTGGGGAAGCCGCCGACCTGCTCGGCCTCCGGCGGTACGTGCCCGGGGGTGAACACGGCGACGGTCAGGGTGTGGTCGAGCGGGGCGAGGAAGGTCAGGTCGATCAGTTTGACCAGGCCCTGGCCGTCCACCAGCACGTTGGCGGGGGAGATGTCGCGGTGGACCCAGCGCTTGCGGTGCAGCTCGTCGACGATCCGGCACAGCCGGGCCAGCACCTCGGCCAGCGCGGCCGGACCGCCGCGCTGGGCCCGGGCCCAGGTGTGCAGCGGCACGCCGTCGACCCAGGGCGAGATCTGGTAGCCGAGCAGCCCGCCGGAGGGCGCCGCGCCGGGCCGGTGCGGGGAGGGGCCGAGCAGGAAGCTGGGCACCACCAGGTCGGTGACGCCGAGCCGGTGGGCGTTGTGCGAGACGTCGTCCCAGCGGCCGAGCCAGCGCCGCACCTCGGACGGGTCGCGCTCCAGCATGATCTTCGCGGCGACGAGTTCCTTGATCCCGTTGTGCCCGGTGCGCACCGCCCGCCACACCTCGGCCTCGCCGCCCCGGTGGTGGAACTCCAGCAGCTCGTACTGTTCGGGGTCGAACTCGGGCCCGAAGCGGAGCCCGGGTACCCAACGAGACTCTGACACGCGACCCCCGACGCTTCCTCACCACTGCGGACGCGCGACTGCCGTACGGCCTGCGCGCTGCCCAGGATAGTGCGCATTTCTGTTCGTCCGACCGGAGGAGGGCCTATTCTGATGGGCGCCCGAGCAACATCACGAAACAACGTCAACTCATGGTCGTACGGGGAATGTTGATCATGGAGCGGGACGACATCGAGGCACAGGGGGACGGTGCATGCTGCAGCTTGCGGTGCTGCTGATCGTGGTGGCACTGGCCGGGGCGGCCGCCGTCCTGCTCGCCCGTAGGCGAACCACCCTGGACCCGGCCGGGGTCGCCAAGGCCCTGGCCGCGGCCGCCGGACAGCTCGCCGCCGGAAAGGCCCCCCAGGCCCGCCGCCGCTACGCCCGGCTGGCCCGCCAACTCGCCACCGGACCCGCCGAACTGCGCACCCAGCGCGGCCTCGCCCTGCTCGGCCAGGCCGAGGCCACCATCCCCACCGGCGACCAGCAGGCCACCCTCGCCCTGCACCGCGAGGCCTTCCCGCTGCTCACCGACCCGGCCCGGCAACTGCCCCGCTGGAGCCTGCGCCGGCTCGCCGAGGAGCGGACCCAGGCCCCGGACGGCGACCTCGGCCCGGTCCTCGCCTACCTCCGGGCCGTCGCCACCGCCGCCACCGCCGCCACCGGCACCGGCACCGGCACCGGCACGGGCACGGGCACCGAAACCGATTCGGGCGAGGACGCCGACACCGCCGCCCGCACCGTACGGTGGCTCCACCACCTCTGCCGCGAGGGCACTCCCGAGCAGCGCGACCACGCCACCGACCGGGCCCTCGCCGCCCTGCCCGGCCAGGACTGGCCGGTCCTCGCCCGGGCCGCCCTGCTGAACGCCACCGGCCGCGCCGAACAGGCCGAACCGCTGCTCGCCGCCGCGGCCCCCGGCGGCAGCGCCGAACTCTGGTTCCGCTGGGGCGCCCAGCTGTTCACCGCGCACCGGGACGAACCAGCCGCCGCCGCCTTCGACGAAGCCCTGCGCCGAGGCCCCGGCGACCCCGGCCCCTGGGGCCGCGGCCCGGCCCTGCGCACCGACAGCCTGCTCTTCCGCGGCCTCGCCCGGCAGCGCCTCGGCGCCACCGACGCCGCCTGGGCCGACCTCGCGGCCGCCGCCACCGAGACCCCCGGCGACCCGCGCCCGCGCTACGCCCTCGGCCGGCTCGCCCTGCTGCTCGGCGCCGACGACCAGGCCCGGGAGCAGTTCACCGCCGCACTCACCGTCCAACCCTCCTTCGCCCCGGCCCGGTTCGGCCTCGCCCTGGTCCACGAACGGGCCCAGCGGCACGCCGAGGCCGCCGCCGACTACCGCACCGGCCTCGGCCAGGCCCCCGACTGGCGCCCCGCCAGGGTCCGGCTCGGCGCCGCCCTGACCGCCGCCGACCGGGCCGCCGAGGCCGAGCCGCTGCTGCGCGCCGAGGCCGACACCGAACCCGACTCCCGCTGGAGCCGGATCGCCGCCTACCACCACGGCCTCGCCCTCGCCCGCACCGGCGACCCGGCCGGTGCCCTCGCCCGCTGGGAACCCCTGGACGACCCCGAACTGCACGTCCGCCAGGCCCTGGCCCGCGACCGGCTCGCCCGCACCCGGCTGGCCGCCGACCCGGCCGCCGCCCGCGCACTGTGGCAGCGGGCCGCCGCCGAACACCCCGGCGCCCCCGGCTACCGGTCCGCGCTGCGCGAGGCCGCCCTGCGCGAGGCCGCCCACCTGCTGGTCACCGGCCGCGACCGCGCCGAGGCGCGCGAGGCCGCCACCGCCGCGCTCGCCCTGGCCGACGCCCTGCCCGGCGCGCTCACCCACCGGCAGTCCCGGCTGCGCGCCGCGCTCGCCCTCGCCGAGGGCGCGACCGAGCGGGTCACCGCGCTGCTCGACCCCACCGCCGCGCCCCGCGACCGCTACCACCTGGCCGCCGCCGCCCTGCTGGCGGGCCGTCCGGTGCAGACCATCGCGCTGCTCGGTCCGCTCGACCCCGACCCGGCCGGCGACCCGGCGCTCGCCCGGCTGCGCGCCCTGCTGGCCGAACGGGCGGGCAACTGGGCCGCCGCACTGGACTGGTACCGGCACTTCCTCACCGCCCCCGCGGTTGGGTCCGCCGCCGGTTCCTACGAGGCCGGGTCCGCCGCCGACCCGGTCGGCGCCTGCGCGGCCTGCGCCCGCCCCGCCACCGGCGCCTGCGGAGGCTGCGGCCGGGAGGCCTGCGCCGAGCACCTGCACGCCCCGGCCGGATCCGCCTCGCCCCGCTGCACCCACTGCACCGGCCCCGTCCTGCGCGCCGTCCTGGACTGCGCCCGCCGGGCCGGCACCCCCGAACAGGCCGAACCCGTCCTGGCCGGCTGGGCCGAGGCGCTCGGCGACGGCGCCGCCGCCGCACCGGTACGGCTCGACCTCGCCCTGCTGCGCGCCGAACTCGGCCGCCTCGACGAGGCCCTGGCCGATCTGCCCGAGGAGGCCGGCCCGGCCCGGGCGGCCGTCCTGGTCCGCCGGGCTGGCGCCGCCCTCGCCGCCGAGCAGCACGGCCGGGCGGCCGGCGACCTGCGCCGGGCCCTCGCCCTCGCGCCCGGCCACCCGCAGGCCGCCGCCGCGCTGGTGCTGCTCGGCGAGCACGAGGCCCACCAGCACGCCGTCGAGGGCCGCCACCGCGAGGCCTACCGGGCCTACCGCGTGCTGCTGCTCGACGACCCGGCCCACCCCCGGCTGCTGCACGCCCTCGGGCTGGCCGGCTACCGCTTCGCGGCCTCCGCCGGGACGACGGCGGCGGGGGCGACGGCCGAGGGGACCCCGGCCGAGGCCGCCGACGAGCAGGCCTGGGCCTGGACGATCGGCTGCCTGGTCGCCGCCCTGCACCGCGAGGAGCTCTGGGCCGAGACCGCCCGGACCACCGGCCGCGAGGCCGACCCCCAGCGCACCGCCGCCGCCCGCACCGCGCTCACCGACCGCCTCCGCGAGGACCTGCGCGCCCTCGACCGGGCCGCCGGCCGCAGCGGCGACGAGACCACCGCGTGGACGCTGCGCCTGGGCATGGAGTCCCACGCCGCGGACGCCTTCGCCCAGGAGGACGTCCGGATGGCCCTGCCCGGCCGCCCGACCCGCCGGCTGGTCCTCGGCCCGGGCCTGGACCGGCTGCTGCGCGCCGAACTGGCCGGCTGGGGCGAGGCCTACCAGCAGGCCGTCGGCGCCTGGCGGCGCGGCCCCGGGGCCACCTCCGGGCCCGCGCTCGGCCGCGCCCTCGGCCTGTTCGGCGCGCTCGGCCCGCAGCAGTACCTGCACCTCCAGGGCCGGCAGGCGGCCGCCGTCGCCGCGCTGGACGCGGTCGCCGAGGGCGAGCGCGGCGCCGCCTGGCAGTCGCTGCTCGGCGCGGCCCTGGTCAGCCAGGCCCGGGAGCACCACCGCAACCAGGACTGGCGGGAGGCGCTGGACTGCCTCGCCCGGGCCCGGACCGTCCCCGGCCTGGTGCTGCCCGCCGAGGTGGCCAAGGTCGCCGCCGAGTCCGGGGTCCGGGCCGCCCGCGCCCTGTTGAAGAGCAGCGCGGACGACCAGGAGGGCGCGGCCGGACTGCTGGAGAAGGCCTTCGCGCTGGCCCCGGACGACCCGGAGGTGCGCGGCGACCTCGGCGCGACCTACGCCCAGTGGGCCCGCAAGATCAACAACGAGGAGAAGGACTACCTGCGCGCCCTCGAACTGCTGGCCAAGAGCGCCGAGCTCGCCCCCGGCGACCCGACCGCCCGGCACTTCCTCCGCGCCGCCCTCGGCAACCGGGCCGGTCAGCTCAGCCGGGTGGACGCCTCCGACGCGGAACTCCAGGAAGCCGTCGGGACGTGGAAGCGGCTGATCGAACTCGACGACGACCCGGAGAACCGCCGGGGCCTCGCCTTCGTGCTGCGCCAACTGGCCCGCTCCGCCGCCTTCGTCGACGACAGCGCCCGCGCCCTCGCCCGGATGCTGGAGGCGCTGGTCTGGGACCCGGACTGGGAGGGCGACGCCGCGAGCGAGGCGGGCCGCCGGGTCTCGGTACTGCTCGCCAACCACGTCATCGACCACATGCAGAACAGCACCTTCCAGGCCCAGGCCGCGATGCTCCACAAGGCCAGGTCCTACGACGACTCGGCCGAGATCCGCGGCCTGATGGTCAGCGTCTGGCGCGGCCGGGCGATCTCGTTCTACGAGGAGCGCCTCTACGTCGAGGCGATCGGCCTGCTGCGCGAGGCGCTCGAACTCGCCGTCGCGCCGGCGGACACCGCCAAGCTCAAGACCGAACTCGGCATCGTCCTCAGCTCGTTCGCCGTCGCCCGGGCCAATGCCGGCAACCACCTGGAAGCCCAGGGGGCGATGGAACTGGCCCTCCAGCACAATCCCCACGACCGCGAACTGCGCGCCCTGGCGGACCGGATCAACAAGCTCGGCCGCCGCTACTGACCGGCCCCGGCAACCGCCGGACGGCCGACGCCGTCGTAGCCCGTGCACCGCGTCCGCACCGACCGCACCGCCCAGCCTGCCACCCCCAACCCCCCTTCCCCGTCCGGACCGTGAGGAGAGAGACCGCCCGCCATGCCACTGCACGAACCGTCGCCGTACGAGGTCCTGGGCATCCCGCTCACGGCCGGGGTGCGCGAGATCAACCTCTCGGTCGGAAAGGCGCTCAAGGCGGGCCGGTACAGCCGCCAGCAGATCCAGGACGCCGCGGCCCTGCTGCGCAACCCGGACCGGCGCCTGGAGGTGGACCTCCAACAGCCGCTGCCGCCCGAACCGGTCGACCAGGCCGCCGAGTTGCTCGCCCCCGCGCTGGCCGAACCGCTGCTGGTGATCGAGCGCCCCGGCCTCCCGCCGGCCCCGGCCCTGCTCGCCCTGCACCGGGCCGAGGCCGCCGCCGACTTCGCCGAGCCCGCCCCCGGCGGCGCCGACCCCGAACCGCCCGTCCCCGCCCGCTACGCGGCCGACCTGTCCGTGCTGCCCCAGATCGAGGTCCCGCAATGACCGACGCACCGACCGCACCGACCGCATCGACCGCACCGGCTGGGCCGACCGCACCGACCGCAGCCCTGCTCGACGGCCACCGGCCGCTGGAGGTCCCGCCGGGCGCGGAGGCCGTCGACCTGGAGGCCAAGTTCACCCAACTGCTCTTCCGCTCCTCCCTGTTGGGCAACAAGCTGACCGAGCAGAAGCAGCAGGCCCGGGCCGAGCAGCGGGAACTGCTGGGCGTCCTGATCGAGGTGGACGACGCGCTGACCGCCCTCGGGCTGGACCGCGAGCTGGTGGCGCTCGGCCGCGGCGCCGGGCTGGAGGCGACCCGTCGGCGCCTGCTCGGCCGGCTCGCCAAGGCCGGGGTCCGGCCGATGCGGCTGGAGGGGCTGGCGGCGGACCCGGCGCTGACCGAGATCGTCGGCACCGAGGTACGCCCGGGGGTGGCGCCGGAGACGGTGCTGCAGACGGTGGTGACCGGCTTCTTCTGGGAGCAGGAGGTGCTGCGCCGGGCCCAAGTGGTGGTCGCCGCAGCGGAGTCGGTACCGGAGTCGGCGTCGGTCGAGGACCCGCGGATCGCGGCGCTCGAACCGGAGGAGTCCGAGAAGCCGGTGGAGCTGGAGAAGCCGGTGGAGCCGGAGGCGTCCGAGGTCGTCGAGCCGACCGGTGCCGAGCCAGAGCCCGACCCCGCCGCCAGGCCGGTGCCGCCCCGGGCCCGTCGGCACGCCAAGGCGCCGGGCCGGCCGGCCAAGCGCGCCAAGCGCAAGAAGTAGCCAGGACCACGAGGGGCAAGAGGGGAACGACATGTACCGCACACTCGGCATCGACCTGGGCACCACCAACTCCGTGGTGGCCCACCTGCGCCGGGGCGCGCCGGAGATCATCTTCAACCGGCAGAACCAGGAGGCCACGCCCTCCGTGGTCGGCAGCGGCCGCAAAGGCGAGCTGCTGGTCGGGTCGACCGCGCGCAGCCGGATCGCCATCGACGGCGCGAACGTGATCCGCTCGGTCAAGCGCTTCATGGGCCGCAAGTTCAAGGACCCGCAGGTCCAGGCGGCGCTCAAGGAGGTCGACTACAAGGTCACCGCGGGCACCGACGGCGACGTCAACGTCTGGTTCAACGGCCGCTCCTACACCCCGATCGAGATCTCCGCGATCATCCTGCACCGGCTCAAGCAGGACGCCGAGCAGCGCCTCGGGGAACCCTTCCACCGGGCGGTGATCACCGTCCCCGCGTACTTCGGCGAGCGGCAGGTGGCCGCCACCCAGGAGGCGGGCCGGATAGCCGGCCTGCACGTGCTGCGGATCATCAACGAGCCGACCGCCGCCGCGCTCGCGTACGGGCTGGCGAGCGACGCCGGGGACGAGGGCCGCACCGTCCTGGTGTACGACCTCGGCGGCGGCACCTTCGACATCTCCATCCTGCTGCTGGTGCCCGGTTCGGTCTCGGTGCTCGGCATCGAGGGTGACAACCTGCTGGGCGGCGACGACTTCGACCGGGCGATCACCACCGCGCTGCTGGAGGACATCCGCGAGGAGTACGGCTCCGACTACCAGCCGGACCTGCGGGACCGCCCGAAGATCGCCTCGACGGCCGAGACGGTCAAGATCGAGCTGTCCAACCAGCAGTCCTCCGAGGTGATCCTGCCCGGCCTGGGCGCCGGACAGCTGGTGCTGGAGACGGAGTTCGAGCGCGCCCGCTTCGAGGAGCTGATCGAGGCCCAGATCGAGCGGACCATCGAGCTGACCCACAAGGCGATCATGCAGGCCAACCTGACCGTCGGGGACGTCGACGAGGTGGTGCTGGTCGGCGGTTCGACCGCGATCCCGCTGGTCGAGCGGCGCCTCGGCGAGGTGTTCGGGACCCGCCGGATCAAGCGCGGCGTCAACCCGATGCAGTGCGTGGCGCTCGGCGCGGCCGTGCAGTCCGCCCTGGTCGGCGAGGTGGAGTGCCCGGAGTGCCGGGCCCCCGGGGACCTCTCGGCCTCCAACTGCGCCAACTGTGCGACCTCCCTGCTCGGCGGCGACCGGGTCTCCTGCCCGACCTGCCACGTCCCGGTCGGGGCCGGGGTGTCGGCCTGCCCCAAGTGCGGCCAGGAGATGGACGGTTCGGCCGCCGACGGCTCGGCCGGGTCCGGTTCGGCCGGCTCCGGCGCGAGGATCCCGCAGCAGTCCCAGGCCACCACCGCGCTGCGCGCCGACAACTGCCCGCGGTGCGGCACCCCGGCCGCCCCCGGCGTCACCGCCTGCGAACTGTGCGGTGAGCCACTCAACTCGGCCGCCCCGGGCCACACCAAGGTGTCCTCCACCGCCGCCGAGGACGTCGGCCTGCGCTGCTCCTCCTGCGCCACCGTCAACCCACCGGGCAGCGAAGTCTGTTCCGGCTGCGGCGAGTTGATGCAGGTCACCAACCCCTTCGACATCACCCCGAAGAACCTCGGCATCGAGCTCAACGACGGCCGGCTGGCCGTCATGATCCCCAAGAACACCAGCTACCCGACCAGTTCGCCGGTCGGCCGGGAGTTCGCGGTCTCCGGCAGCGGCCGCCAACGGCTGGAGATCGCCGTCTACGAGGGCGAGCACGAGATCGCCCAGCAGAACGAGCTGATCGGCCACCTCACCCTCCGCCTGCCCGAGGGCCTCGGCGGCCGCACCCCGGTGGAGGTCTCCTTCGGCCTGGACCGCGACCGCACCATCACCCTGTCGGTGCGGATCCAGGGCGGCGCCGAGAAGACCGTCAAGCTGGAGCGGGTCACCCTCGACCCCGAGTTGAAGGTGCAGGTCGAGGAGCAGCAGCGGCAGATCGAGTCCTTCACCGACCGCTGGGGCGGCGAGCTCACCGAGGCCGAGATGCGCGAGGCGCAGCGGCTGATGGAGGCCCTGGACGACCTGGCGGCCGGGCAGACCCGCGGCCGGTCGGTGGACGAGGCGCTGGAGCGGGCGCAGCGCCAGCTCAAGGCGCAGCGCTGGGTGCGTGGCTCGGAGGCCTACCTGAGCCTGTTCATCCACTACTGCGAGAAGCACCTCGACCCGAGCGACCTGGACCGGCTGCGCTCGGTGGCCGCCGAGCTGCGCCTGCGCCGGGAGGCGGCCGACTGGGAGGGCGCGATGCGCGCGGCCCAGAAGGCGGACGAGCTGTGCGACTCGCTCGGCCACACCTTCCGGATGCTCACCATGTGCAACATCTACGTCAACCAGAACATGGTGTCGCCGGCCCTCGGGCAGCGGATCATGGCGGAGCTGCGCGGCCTGGACGAGGCGGTGGAGGCGCCCAACATGGAGGCGGTCAACACCCACATGTCGAACCTGCTGGCGCTGTACGCCCAGGCGCAGCGGGAGCTGGGCAGTGAGCCGGCCGCCGAGTCGCTCGGCCCGGTGCGCCCGGAGGAGGCCGGTCCGCGATGACCACTCCCGACGTACCTGCCGTGCCCGGAGCGCCCGAGGAGCCGGACGTCCGCTGCCCGCTGTGCAAGGTCCCGGCGGACCGGCGGTCGCTGGGCTGCCCGTCCTGCCGGGAGGACCTGGGCGTGCTGTTCCGGCTGCGTTACGCCGGTCGGATCGACTACAACCGGGCCCTGGCGGCGCTGGGGGCGGGGGAGCGGGCGCTCGCGCTCGGCCTGCTGCACCGCGCGCTGGAGGCCGAACCGGGGCTGGAACCCGCCCGGGAGCTGCTGGGATCACTGAGCGTGCCCGGCTTCGGCGGGCCGGGCGCGGAGCCGGGGGAGGGCCGGCGGGAGGGCGACACGCCCTCGGGGTGACCAATTCGGCCGCTTCCGGCCTGCCGTGGAGTTCGATCGGTGCGAGTGTGATCGTCACACGGAGTTCCGCCACCCTCTCAAGGAGTGACGCAATGCGTATTCGCACCACCCTCGCCGCCACCGCGCTCGCCGCGGTGGCCGTCATCGCCGGTGCCGGCACCGCCGCCGCCAGCGGCGCGACCGCGAACGGTGTCGCCTTCGGTTCGCCCGGTGTGCTCTCCGGCAACCAGATCCAGATCCCGATCAACCTCGAGGCCAACGTCTGCGGCAACTCGATCGGCGTCATCAGCATCCTCAACCCGGCCTTCGGCAACACCTGCATCAACGCCTGACCCGCGCACCGGGGCCGTCCGTCGCAGCCGACGGGCGGCCCCGGTGCCGTGCCGGTACCCCCGTTCGGGGGTGGCGGCGCGGGCCGGGGACCGCGAGCATGGTCCCCTGTCCCGCACCGCCGCACCCAGGAGCCCGCCCGTGCCGACACCGCCCGCCCAGCGCAGCTACGCCTCCGGGGCCTCGGACGTCCCGCTGCTCGGCGACACCATCGGGGAGAACCTCGACCGCGCGGTGCGCGCCTTCCCCGACCGCGACGCCCTGGTCGACCGCCCCACCGGCCGCCGCTGGACGTACGCCCAACTCGCCGCCGACGTCGACGCGCTGGCCCTCGGCCTGCTGGAGCTCGGCATCGCCAAGGGCGACCGGGTCGGCATCTGGGCCCCCAACTGCGCGGAGTGGATGCTCACCCAGTACGCCACCGCCAAGCTCGG
Source organism: Kitasatospora sp. NPDC059827 (assembly GCF_042731675.1). Classification (NCBI taxonomy): domain Bacteria; kingdom Bacillati; phylum Actinomycetota; class Actinomycetes; order Kitasatosporales; family Streptomycetaceae; genus Kitasatospora; species Kitasatospora sp. NPDC059827. The sequence goes on from NZ_JBHWIV010000020.1 coordinate 27,271, forward strand.
CGCCGTCCTGGTCACCGTCAACCCGGCCTACCGGGCGCACGAGCTGGAGTACGTGCTGAACCAGGCCGGGATCCGGCTGCTGGTCGCCGCCGAGCGCTTCAAGACCTCGGACTACGCCGGGATGATCGGCGAAGTCCGGCCCCGCTGCGCCGGGTTGGAGCGGGTGCTGCTGCTCGGCGGCCCCGCCTGGGACGAGGTACTGGCCGTCGGCCGCGCCGCCGACCCGGCCCCGCTGGCCGCCCGCCAGGGCGAGCTGGCCCCCGACGACCCGATCAACATCCAGTACACCTCGGGCACCACCGGCTTCCCCAAGGGCGCCACCCTCTCGCACCACAACATCCTCAACAACGGTTACTTCGTGGGCGAGTTGCTCGACTACACCGAGCAGGACCGGATCTGCGTCCCGGTGCCCTTCTACCACTGCTTCGGCATGGTCATGGGCAACCTCGCCGCCACCTCGCACGGCGCCTGCGTGGTCATCCCGGCGCCCTCCTTCGAACCCGGCGCCACCCTCGCCGCCGTCGCCGCCGAGCGCTGCACCTCGCTGTACGGCGTGCCGACCATGTTCATCGCCGAACTCGCCGACCCGGACTTCGACCGCTACGACCTGGGCAGCCTGCGCACCGGCATCATGGCCGGCTCGCCCTGCCCGGCCGAGGTGATGAAGGAGGTCATCGAGCGGATGGGCATGGCGGAGGTGTCCATCTGCTACGGCATGACCGAGACCTCGCCGGTCTCCACCCAGACCCGCACCGACGACCCGGTCGAGCGCCGGGTCTCCACCGTCGGCCGGGTCGGCCCGCACCTGGAGGTCAAGGTCGTCGACCCGGCCACCGGCCGCACCGTCCCGCGCGGCGAGCCCGGCGAGCTGTGCACCCGCGGCTACTCCGTCATGCTCGGCTACTGGGACGAGCCCGAGCGCACCGCCGAGGCCGTGGACGAGGCCCGCTGGATGCACACCGGGGACCTCGCGGTGATGGACGCGGACGGCTACCTCGCCATCACCGGCCGGATCAAGGACATGGTCATCCGCGGCGGGGAGAACCTCTACCCGCGCGAGATCGAGGAGTTCCTCTACACCCACCCCGACGTCCTCGACGTCCAGGTGATCGGCGTCCCCGACCCCAGGTACGGCGAGGAGCTGATGGCCTGGATCCGGATGCGCGAGGGCGCCGAGCCGCTCACCGCCGAGGCCGTGGCCGCCTACTGTGCCGGGCGGCTGGCCCACTTCAAGGTCCCGCGCTACGTGCACGTGGTCGAGGAGTTCCCGATGACCGTCACCGGCAAGATCCGCAAGGTCGAGATGCGCGCGCAGGCGCTGCGCATCCTCGGCCTCTGACCCCGGGAACGCCCGCGGCCCGCCCCCGGACGGGGACGGGCCGCGGCGTCGCCGATCCGCCGCCCGTGGGAGGCGCGCGTTACGCGGTGAGGTCGGCGTAGAAGATGATGTTGTCGGTGCGGTGCCCGTGCTCGATCCCGCCGCCGCAGGTCAGCAGGCGGAGTTCGGCGTGGTCGGTCGCACCGTAGACCTTGTCGGTCGGGAAGTCCTTCTTGTTCACGTTCTGGATCTCACGGATCCGGAACTCCGCGGTGCTGCCGTCCTCGCGCGGGACGACGACGGTGTCGCCCAGCTTGACCTTCTCGACGTCCTTCATCAGGGCAGGGCCGTGCTTGGTGTCGAAGTGCGCCACCAGGACGGCGATCCCGGTCTCACCCGGGGTGACGCTCCCGGTCCACCAGCCGGGGCTGTTCGCGTCGGTGTCGGGATCCGGAACACCGAGCTCGCCCGTGGCGTCGAGCTTGAGGTCGACCATCTTCCTGCTGTCGACACCGGCCGCCTCGATCCTCATCCCGGTAGGGCGCGCCTTCGGCAACGCCCGTGCGACGGCACCGGGGGTCGAAGCGGCCGAGGTGCTGGTGACCTTGGGCTCCGGGGGCAGGTCGGCACGCTGGCTGCAGGCGGCCGTGGCACCGAGGGCGACGAGACCGGCGGCCGCGGCAGCGAGGAGCCTGGCGCGGCGGCGGGGACGGACACGGGTACTGGGGATCACGGGTGGCTCCGGGCAGCAGTTGGAGCCCTGGCCGCCGGGGGCCCCCCCCCCGGGGGGGGGGGCGGGGGCGGCCCCCCCCGCCCCTCCGCCGTATCCCCCCGCCCCCCTTTCGCAACGGACCACACCATGATCGATCTCTCCTTCTCCCCCGCCGGGACCGGCGGCGCCGACCGGGGCCCGAACGCCACCATGGACTTCGCGACCGCCGACCTCTACGACCTCACCTACGAGGCCTTCCGGGGCCCGTACACCTTCCGCCTGGACGGCGCCGATTTCAGCGGCACCGGCCCGGTCCTGGACCTCGCGCTCGGCCTCTTCGACGCAGCCCGGGCCCTCGCCACCGCCAAGCGCGCCCGCTACTCCGCCGCCGGGGGCGCGGGCGAGTACCGCTTCGAACGGCGGGACGACACCGTCCGGATCCGCCAGGAGCGCGGCGCGACGGGCACCGTGGCGTACGCCGAACTCGCCGAGGCCGCACGGATGTTCCTGGCCGAGGTGGTGCGCGAGCTCTGCGCCGGGTTCCCGGACCTGCGCCGCAACCCGGAGATCCGCCGCCTGCGCACCGCCGCGGAGACCGGCACCCCCTGACCACCCGACGAACGGGCGGCGGCAGGCAGTCCCGGTCCACCCCCTCGGCCAGGATCCTCACCCCCTTTCGCGCCCCCAGCGTCCGACGGGGGCGCGCAGCAAGGCCACGCGCCCTTCCCGGACCGGCCGACGCCTCGATCGTGCGTATCCGGACGGAAGTTCCCTCGTTGGGCCGAGCAGTGGTCCCGGGTGATCTCCCGGGCGTCCGCGTGGACACCGCGCCGGCCTTCGCCGGGGGCGGTCGAGGAGGGAGTGCGATGAGCAAGGTCACGGGTGCGGGACGGCAGGGCACGGGGCACGGCGGGTACAGCACGGGCAGGCGTCTCGCCCTCGCGGGAACGGCCATGGGTGCCGCCCTGGTCCCGGCCGGCGTCGCCCACGCCACCGTCCTCGGCGCGGGGAACGCCGTGTTCGACAACTCCTGCACCACGTACGGGGGGACGACGGCCGTCGGCGACACCGCCACCCAGAGCGGGGCGGCCACCGGCAACCAGCTCGGCCTGCCGTTGAGCCTGCCCCGCAACCACTGCGGGAGCACCGGCATCGTCTGCACCGCCGTCTTCATGTCCAGCGTCTGATCCGGCCGGTCCGACGGTGCGTGGAGCGGACGGTGCCAAAGTGGCGGACGTGACCTTGGACGACCTCCCGGTCCGGGAGTTGGCGGCGCTGAGCGGCCGCGCGGTGCCGATGGTGCGGGACTGGGTGGCCGAGCGGCCCCGGCTGGGTGTGGCGCGGGCCCTGCTGGTGCTGGCGACCGGCGCGGGCCTGAGCGACGAGGCGCTGCGCGAGGAGTTGGTGACCGCGTACCAGGACGCGCAGGCCGCCGGCCCACGGTCGGCGAGCCTGGTGTACGGGATCTTCCTGTACACCCACCGGCAGTTCCGGTTGACGGCCGATCACCTGGTCACGCACTTCGGGTGCTGGCCCGGTGACGAGGTGGCCTCCCTGCTGCTCGACGCCTTCCACGCCTGCGGGGACGCGGACTACCGCGCGTACGGCGATGCGCTGGTCGAGCGGCAGTACGCCCTGGCCGGTGCGGACAGTTGGCCGTGGGCGGGCCGGTTGGCGTGGGTCCGGGCGGAGCAGGGCCGGGCCCAGGAGGCCCTGGAGCTGGCCGAGCGCACCTTGGCCGGCCACCCGCGCGCGGGCCTCGCCGTACACGCCCGCGCCCATGCCGAGCACGAGTCGGGAGCAGGCCCCGCCGCCACCGCGTTCCTCGATCGGTGGCTGGCCGCCGACCCGCACGCGGTGCAGTTCAAGCACCTCAACTGGCACGCGGCCCTGCAGTCCCTGGCCTGCGGGGACTTCGCGGACGCCCGCCGACGCGCCGACCTGGTGCTGGGGCGGGCGGACGTGGGCATGCGGTCGGCAACGAACTGGCGCCTGCTGCTGGCCGGCCAGGAACCCGCCGGGCGCTGCCACCTCGACCACGTACGGGCCCTGCTCGCCGGGCCCGGTGGGACGGCGGAGATCTTCCACACCTTCAACCTCGCCCTGGCCCTGGCCGTCGAGTCGGCCACCGAGGAACTGGAGACCCTGGCCCGGCGCGCGGCCGACGACGAGCGCCCCGACTACCGCGAGGTCCTCGCCCCGGTCGTCCGGGCCCTCGCCCACGTGACCGCGGGCCGCGCGCAGGAGGCCGTCGACCTGCTGACCCTCCTGGCCGAGCGCGTGGAGCGGATCGGCGGCGTACGGGTGGAACGCGAGATCGTCCAGGACACCCTCGCCCGCGCTCTGGTCGACACCGGCGAGCACGCCCGCGCGGCCGCCCTGCTGCACGACCGGGTCCGCACCCGGCGCCACCACACCTACGAGGACCTGCTCCTCACCCCGCGTTCCGCCCTCCGCCCATCCACCTCCTCGCCCCAGGGAGACCTCCCGTGTCCGCGCCCCAGCTGATCGTCGTCTCGCTGCGCGGCAGCGGCACCCCCCTGCTCGCCCGCATCACCACCGCACTCGGGTACGCCCCCCAGGGCACGATGGCCGGCTTCCCGCACGACGGCGATGACGCGGGGCCCGGCCCCGGGGAGGTCTCCCCCGTGCTCCGCGCCGCCTACGGTCAGACCGAGGCCGCCCGACTCCTGCGCGGGCAGCACGACCACCACCAGGAGCTCGAAACCGCCTTCCAGCTGGCGGTGGCCGCCCTGTGGCGGATCTGGTGGACCCGTCTGGGCCAGCCGGTCACTGCCGTGTCACCCGTCGACCCCGTCCTCCAGGAGCGCCTGTCCCGCGTCCCCGACACCGACCTGCACCGGCTCCTGCCCGGCCGCGGCTGCTGGTACGTCAACAGCCTGGACCTGGAACGCGCCGACGCCGACCTCCTGCGCACGTGGCACGCCCGCGCACGACCGCCGATCGTCTACCACCACCGCGACGTACGCGACCGCATCATCGAACTGATCCGCATGCTCTCCCACCCCGCCGGCGACGTCGGCACCCTGCCCGAACACCTCGTCTACCGCGACATCGTCAACGCCCTGCCCGGCATGGACGCCAGGATCACCCTGGCCCTGACCGACCCCGGCTTCCCCGGCATGAGCGAAGCCCGGCGCTGCGGGTGGCTGCTGCACCACCCCGCCGTGTGCGTGCTCACCCACGAGGAACTCACCGGCTCCGCACAGGGCGGCACGGACGGTGCCCGCGACCGCGCCCTGTACCGCCTGCTGGCCGCGATCGGCCACCCGCACCCGCCCGCGGCCCTCACCGCCCTGCCGGAGCCCGCGAGCCGTGACCTCCCCGTCGGCATCTGGCGCAGGTACTTCAACCCCGAGCACGAACGCCTCCTCGAGCGGCACTACCCCGACCTCCTCCCACCGGCCCCCGACGCCGCTCGGCACCCCGTCGACCCGGCACGCAAGGACGTCCCGCCGGCTCGTCGCCGCGGTGAACCCGTGGTCGACTCCCGGTCGTCGCCCGGCGGCCCGTGAAGCCGCTCGCGCTCAGTCGGTCCCGCCTCCCCCGCAGCCTCGGTCCCGACTCACCCCACCGCCTCCTCCGCACCGGCGGCCTGTGACCGGAGGTGGCCCGCAGCGGCGCCGGAGACCGCGCCGTGGAAGCGTTCCAGGACGAGTTCCACCAACTCGGGTGCGTCGCCCAGCGGCTGGGTGACGCCGACGGCGCCGGCCGCGGTCGACGCGTCGGCGGTCACGCGGTACAGCAGGCCGGCCGCGAGGCAGAAGGACGCCACCGCGATCCGGCGCGCGCCGTCCCGGCGCAGCTGTTCCATCGCCTCGCCGGGAGTCGGCGGCGTCGTCGACGCGAAGGCCGCGCGGCAGGGCAGGTCGAGCTCCGCGCCCAGCGCGGAGGCCGTGGCGGTCACCGCCGCATGCGCTCCGAGGTCGCTGCTGCCCGCCGCCGCCAGCACCACGGCGTCGAACTCCATGCCCAGCTCGGCGAGTCGGCGCCGTAGGGCCCTGACCACCCGCTCGTCGGGCGCCCCGGAGGCTCCGCCCAGCACCGGCGTCACGATCGGCGCGCGGGCCGGGGGCTCGGACAGTGCCTCGGGCAGGTCGACCCGGGCGTGGTAGGCGGAGGTCAGCAACAGCGGCACCACGACCACCTGCTCGTGTCCGTCCTCCGCCAGGGTGTGCAGTGCCTGACGTGCCGTCGGCTCGGCGTGGCGGAGGAACGCGGCCTCCACCCGGATCGCGCGGGAGCGGCCGACCGCGCGGGCGAGCGCCAGGGTCGACTCCCGGGACCGGGCGTCGAGGCTGCCGTGCGCTAGCAGGACCAGCGCGCTCGGAGCCGGGTCGGCGATCGGTCGGGACGGCGTTTCGAGGACATCGGTCACAGTGGTACCACCCTCGTCGTGCGGTGCGGGGAGAGGTCAGCTGCGCGAAAGCTACCGTACGTGGTCGATCTTTCTTGAGACGTCACACCGCGTGGCGTCCGCGCCCGCGCCGAACGGCCGGTTCGACCGCGGCACCGCGCGGGTCACATCACGTCCCCGGTGCGACTCGAAGCAGGGAGAACGGCAGCTGGAGAAGGAGTAAAATTGCTGCAGGGAACAATATTTGACGCTATTTCAGATCGTGGCGATGGTGGGTCGGGCGCAGTTCGGAACGCCGAACCCTCACGATCACCGCTTTCGGAGAAGCCACAACGACTGCCTTCGACCGAGCGCTCGCCGACCTTTCCGACCAGACAGCAATCGCGACAGGCATCACGCTCCAGCCCGAACCGGCGCGCATTGGCAGTTGGGCCGCCAGCACATGAGAACCGGGCGCACTCGGGGTCCCCGACTACCTCTCAGGCATAGGGGTTCCAGCGGCCGAAGCGGTGCAGCAGACGGCGGGCGTCGGCTTCGTTGAGGCCGAGGGCGGCGGCGATCTGTTCAGTGCTGTTGTCGTTCCAAGCGTTGCGGGCGGGCCAGAAGGCAACGTCCCCGGCGGTAATCTCCAGCTTGCGGGCCGCGCGTACGGCCGCCAGCGGCTGGGTGTTCCCCAGTTTCTCGATCTCCTCTCCCAGCTGGCTCAGCAGATCGGTGATCGTCTCGGGCAGAGGCACCGCAGACGCCTCCACCTCGACAAGGTGCGTGTCCCACCAGTCGCTCTCGCACTGGATCGCCACGCCGACGCGCGCCCGGTCCAACTTCGGGTCATCGGTGTCGTCCCAATCCAGCAGGTGCTCAGGGCCTGTCCAACCGCAGGAGCACACTCCGCGCAGCGCGTGCGCCCGTGGCGCGCGGAGAGTGCCGTCGTAGACGCTCCACTGCGAAACGGAGTGCGCTACCCCACTGCTGCCCGTGTCGTAGACCACCGGGCGGGGGACAGTGCCGTCAGCCAGGAGCACACCAACCGCGCCCTTGTGCAAATCACCGAACTCGCCCGTCGAAAACGTCCGCCGCTCATCCATGACGCTCCTCCAACAACCTTCTACCCCGAGCCTCTTCGAGGGGCATTGGGAACGACGATCCCGCAGCCCCCGGTCGTACGCCACCGAATCCGCGAAACGCCAGCCCCACGAGGTGGTCTTGCCCATCGGACCGTGCTCGCCCGGACGGTCCGTGCAGACTCGCCCAGGCCGTGCCCGTGAGGGCAGACCCCCCGCGCGTTCTACGGGCCAGGCCCTTCGCACCCCCGGGCAGTCCCCCGGTGCCGAAGTGGCTGCGGTCAGGGGTGGGTGAGGGTGTGCCAGGCGTGGTAGCCGCCGAGGAGGTCGGAGACGTCGGGGTGGCCGTGGTGGCGCAGGAGGCTGGCGGCGATGGAGGAGCGGTGGCCGCTGGCGCAGTGGATGACGAGGGGGTGGTCGGTGGAGATCTCGGCGAGGCGGGTGGGGAGTTCGGTCAGGGGGATGTGGAGGGAGCCTTCGATGAATCCCGTTTCGCGTTCGCCGCAGGTGCGGACGTCCAGGACGGTGGGGGGCTGGTCGGTGGTGAGGGCGGTGCGGAGTTGGTCGGCGGTGAGGCGGCTGGCGGGGGTGAGGTGGTCGGCGAGGGCGGGTAGGGCGGTGTCGGGGTTGCGCAGGTAGCCGGCGATGCGGTCGAAGCCGATGCGGGCGAGGCGGGTGATGACCTCGTTCTCGCGGTCCTGCGGGGCGATGATCGCGATGTCGCTGTCGGGGGTGAGGACGGTGCCGGCCTGTTCGGCGAAGCGGCCGTCGATGGGGACGTTGACGGCGCCGCGCAGATGTCCGGCGGCGAAGTCCTGGGGGTTGCGGGCGTCGAGGACGACGGCGCCGGCGGCGCGGGCCTCCTTGAGGCCTTCGGGGCACAGCGGGCGGGCCGCGGTGCCGGGGTCGAGCAGGGGGTGGTCCTGCCGGTTGAGGGCGGCGTCGTGGCCGAAGTAGGCGGGGGCGGTGGACTGGCCGGCGGTGACGATGCGGACGAAGGTGTCCTGGTCCATGGGCCGGCAGGCGTAGTTGGTGCGGCGCTGGGTGCCGATGGTGGAGCGCTTCTCGGTGGAGAGGTTCTTGCCGCAGGCCGAGCCGGCGCCGTGGGCGGGGAAGACCAGGGTCTCGTCGGGCAGGCCCATCAGCTTGCGGTGGACGCTGTCGTACAGCATCGCGCCGAGCTCCTCGGCGGTGACGCCGGTGGAGGCGAGCAGGTCAGGGCGGCCGACGTCGCCGATGAACAGGGCGTCGCCGGTGAGCACCCCGTACGGGACGGTGTCATCGGGCTGCTCGAAGACGAGGATGCTGATCGACTCCGGGGTGTGGCCGGGGGTCTCCATGATCTGCAGGGCGACGTCGCCCAGTTCGATCCGCTCGCCGTCGCTGAGCTTGCGGATCGGGTACTCGGTCTCGGCCCGCTGCCCGTAGCCGATCCAGGCGCCGGTGCGATCGGCCAGTTCGAGGTGGCCGGCCAGGAAGTCGGCGTGGAAGTGGGTGTTGATGACGGCCTCGACGGTGAAGCCGTGGGCCTCGGCGTCGGCGACGTACTCCTCCACGTCACGGCGCGGGTCGACGACGACGGCGCGGCCGGTGCGCTCGTCGGCGATCAGGTACGAGGCCTGGGAGAGGCAGTCGAGGTAGAACTGGGCGAAGTACATGGGGTTTTCCTCCTGGGCGACGCCGGGCGCCACGGTGCGGGCGCGGTTTCTCAGATACCCCCCTCGGTATTTCTATCAGCATACGGCCGCCATGGCCGAATACGGACGGGGGTATCGCCGAAGCATTTCGATAATACCCCCGGGGGTACTATGGTGGGCGTCGACGGGGGAACCGGCCCGCCGCCTCCCCGGGCATCATCGCCCGGGCCCGGCCGAGCCGACGAGAGACCCGCACCACCTCGCGCACCACCGCCACCGCCCGCACCGGGCGGCGGCACCGTGCGACCGCGGCACCCCCGACCCGCCGGACCACCGCGGCCCGGCCCGCACCACTGGAGAAGCCCGTGCCCCAGCTGCCGCCCACCCCTGACCTGCCCAGCCCCGGCCTGTCCACCCCTGACCTGCCCACCCCCGGGCCGAGCGCCCCCGCGCGGCCCGCGCCCGCCCGGGCCGGCCTGCCGGCCACCACGCCCAACGGCCCTACGGGGCACGTGATATGACCACGCTCCTGCTGGCGCTGGCCGCCGGCGCGGTGGTCGGGCTGGCCCTCGGCGGCCTCGGTGGCGGCGGCAGCATGCTGGCCGTGCCCGCCCTGGTCTACCTGCTCGGCTTCTCCCCCGCGCTGGCCACCACGGCGAGCCTGGTGATCGTCGCCGCGACCTCGCTGACCGGCCTGCTCGCCCACGCCCGGGCCGGACGGGTGCGCTGGCGCACCGGCGCGCTGTTCGCCGCCGCCGGGCTGCCCGCCGCCGCGGCGGCCGGGGCGCTCTCGGCCCGCCTGCCGGGCGCGTTGCTGACCGGCGCCTTCGCGGTGCTGGCCGCGCTGGCCGCCTGGCGGATGCTGCTGCCGGCCAGGACCGACCGGCAGGAACGTTCCGCCGCCGGGCCGGGCCGCTCGACCGCGGCGGGCGCCGGCCTCGGCGCCGTCACCGGACTGCTCGGCGTCGGCGGCGGCTTCCTCGCCGTCCCCGCGCTGGTCTCGGTGCTCGCCTTCACCATGGCCGAGGCGGTCGGCACCAGCCTGCTGGTGATCACCGCCAACTCCCTCGCCGCCCTGCTGCCCCGCCTCGGCGCCGCCGGCTCGATCGACTGGGCCGTCGCCGCGCCCTTCACCGGCGCCGCGATCCTCGGCGCCTGGGACGGCAAGCGGCTCGCCGACAAGCTCAGCGGACGCGCCCTCCAGCGGGCCTTCGCGATCGCCCTGTTCGGCGTCGCCGCCCTGATGCTGGTCACCACGCTGACGTGACCGGCCCTCCCGCCCCGGCCGCCTCCCCCGGGCGCGCCGGTCCCCCCACCCCTCCCGTCCCGAGAGGACACCGCTTCCCCATGACCACCCCACTCACCGTCGACCAGTTGGAGCCGCGCCTCGGCCGGCTCACCCTCATCGACGTCCGCTCCCCCGGCGAGTACGCCGCCGGACACATCCCGGGCGCCCTGAACATCCCGCTCGACCGGCTCGACCACGCGCTGCCCGCCCTGCGCAGCGCGGCCGGACGGACCGAACTCGCCGTCGTCTGCGCGGCCGGGCAGCGGGCCCTGAACGCCTGCGCGCGGCTCGACGAAGCCGGGATCACCGCCCTCGTCGTCACCGGCGGCACCAACGCCTGGACGGACACGGGCCGTCCCGTCGACCGGGTGGCCGGCGCCCGCCCGGTGTGGGCGATGGACCGTCAGGTCCGGCTGGTGGCCGGCTCGATCGTGCTGCTCGGCCTGCTGGCCGACCGGGCCCGGCCGGGCGCCCGCTGGATCTCCGCCGCGGTCGGCGGCGGGCTGGTCCTCTCCGCGCTGACCAACAGCTGCGCGCTGGGGACGGCACTGGGCAGGCTCCCGTACAACCGCCCCCGCCCGGGCACGCCGACCCTCGACGACACGCTCGCCGCGCTCGGCGGCTGAGCCCCTGCCCCGGTGGGCGGCCGCGCCCACCGGGGCCCGCCAGGCCCCGGCCCGCCAGGGCCCGCCGGCCCGAGGACCCCTGCCCACCCCAGGACGGGGGCCCTCGTCGTCAGGCGCAGGCGCCCTGCTCCACCACCACGCCCACCCCCGGCCGATGCCGCGCCAGGTCCGCGAAGAACCGCTCCGCATCGACGGCCGTCTCCGGCGGGTGGACGCCCGGTGTGCGCACCGTGCCGTCCAGCAGCTGGGCCAGCCCGAGCGCGGCCGGGACGCCGGTGCCCTCGGCCATGTCGGCCAGCAGCGCGTCCGCTCCGGTCAACCGGGCCAGGGCGCTCGCCCGACGGCCGTCCGCCGTCCCGGTCGCGGCGGCGAAGAAACCGGGCAGGCTGCCCGGGGAGCCGAAGGGGGCCGCCCGGGCGCCCGCCCGCAGCATGCGGCGCAGCGAGGGCCGGTCCAGGGCGAGGGCGGCGGTCTCGTTGCTGAGCCGCCCCGCGTCGAGGTCGCGGCGCAGCACGTCCAGGTAGGCGGCGGTGCCCGCCCTGACCACCATCAGGCTGGCCGCGTCGCCGCCCGGCCGGAGGGTGCGGTGCAGGGTGACCGGCTCCGGGTGCCCGACGGTGTACGCGGTGCCCCGGTGGCCGCCGGGCAGGTCGAGCGCGACCTGTTCGAGCGGTGGCCGCCGGGTGAGCCGCCCGCCGCGTACGACGGCGACGGTGCCGCTGATCTGCTGCATCCAGTGCACGGCGGCGGCCGCCGGGGCGCCGTCGCGGTTCAGCAGCGGGGTGTCGCCGGAGCCGGCGCCCGAATCGGTGACGGAATCGGGGCCGACGTCGACGGGCCAGGCGGTGTGGAGGTCGGTGAGGGTGTCGAGGAGGGCGGCGGCCCGGACGGCAAGCAGGTTGCTGACGCCGGGGCTGGCGCCCATGCCGATCACCGCGCGGACTCCGGCGGCGCGCGCCTCCCGGTCCAACTCCAGCATGGCGACGGTGGGTTCCCAGTCGTCGCAGATGTCGAGGTAGTCCGTCCCGGTGCGGATCGCGGCGCGCAGCACGTCGAGCCCGAAGCGGTAGTACGGCCCGACGGTGTTGAGCACCACGTCCGCCCCGTCGAGGGCGGCGTCCAGTTCGGCCCGGTCGGTGACGTCGACCCGCCGGGCCCGGACGGTCACGCCCACACCCGAGGCGTGGGCGGCGAGCCCGGCGGCGGTTCGGCGGGCGGCGTCCGGGTCGCGGTCGGCGATCACCAGTTCCCGGACGCCGGGGAGCCGGGCGGTGACCCTGGCGGCGACGCGGCCCATCGCACCGGCTCCGCCGAGGGCGAGCACCTTCATGTCGGTCGTCCCTTCCGTCACTGAACTATCTTTTCAGATACGAACGTATCATCTACGAACGTTGTGACTGTGAACGATAGCCGCGTCGATACGGGCCCGGCCCCGGCACCGCCCGCCGGGGCACGCCCGCCGGGACGCGACCGTCAGGAACCCGCCTCCGCCCCGGTGGGCTCCGGCAGGACGGGCTCCGGCAGGGTGCGGAACAGCGCCCAGCTGAGCAGCGGCATCGCCACCAGCGGCACCAGCGCCGTCCGCAGCGAGGTCGCGTCCGCGAGGCCGCCGATCAGCGGGCTGGCCAGCCCGCCGATGCTCACCGTCAACCCGAGGGTGATCCCGCTCGCCGTGCCGATCCGCGAGGGCAGGTAGTCCTGCCCCAGCGTGACCTGGAGCGAGAACGGCACGTACAGGCCCGCCGAGGTAAGCGCCACGCACCCGTACAGCCCGGGGCCGGGCACCACCAGCACCCCGGCGACCGCCACCGCCGCCACCAGGTACGACCAGCGCGACACGGCGACCCGCCCCCACCGCTCGGCCAGTGCCCCGCCCAGCACCGAGCCCACCGCGCCGCCCGCGTACAGCACCACCAGCGCCGCCGTGCCCGCCGCCGAACCGCCGCCGAGGCGCTGGGTGGCGTACAGCGACAGGAAGGTGCTCAGCCCGGTGAAGGCGATCGAGCGGCAGACCACGGCCAGCGACAGCCGGACGAAGGCGGCCCGGTCGTCCCGGCCGGTCCGCTCCACCGGGCCCGCCCCGGCGGCCCGCTGCCGGGCCAGCTCCCGCAGCACCGGCAGGCACAGCAGCGCCCCCGCCAGGGCCGGCAGCAGGAGCAGCGGGCTCAGCCGCAGCCCGCCGAGGCCGACCACGCCGGCGACCAGCAGCGGGGCCGCCGCGAAGCCCAGGTTGCCGCCCAGCGAGAACCAGGCCATCCCCCGGTGCCCGGACCCCCGGGCCACCGCCCGCGCCACCCGGGCCGACTCCGGGTGGTACGCGGCCACCCCGACGCCGGACAGTGCCACCCAGGCAAGCGTCGGCCCGTACGCGTCGTCCAGTCCGCAGAGCGCGATGCCCGCGCCGCCGACCAGGGTGCTGACCGGCAGCAGCCAGGGCAGCGGCCACCGGTCGGTCAGTGCCCCGAACAGCGGCTGGGCCACCGAGGAGAGCAGCGAGGCGGCCAGCACCACGCCGGAGACGGCGGCGTAGCCGTAGCCGCGCTCGGCGACCAGGAAGGGGACCAGGGCCGCCACCGCGCCCTGGTAGACGTCCACGCAGGAGTGCCCGACGGACAGCAGGGTGATCGAGGTCCGCCCCGACAGCCCTCCCGTCGGTCCGGCCGCCCGCTTCGTCGGTGTCGTTGGAGTCGTTGGTGTCGTTGGAGTGCTCACCCGGACATGCTGGAACCGGAACCTCCTGTCGGACTTCCGATAATCTGCCAGGTGATGCCGAAAATCCGCCACGATCCCGTCGCCCCCACCCGGGCCGAGCTGCTCGCCCCCGGCACCGGGATCGACGCCCACCGCCACGACGACCACCAGATCGCCTACGCCGCCCGCGGCGTGGTCGCCATCACCACCGACGCCGGATCCTGGGTCGCCCCGAGCACCCGCGCACTCTGGATCCCGGCCGGCACCGTGCACGCCCACCAGGCGCACGGCGAACTCGAACTCCACCTCGTCGGCCTGCCCGCCACCGAGAACCCGCTCGGCCTCGACCGGCCCACCGTCCTCGCCGTCGGCCCGCTGCTGCGCGAACTGATCGTCGCCTACACCCGCGCCCCGGCCCAGGACGGCCCCGAACGCTCCCGGCTGCGCGCCGTCCTGCTCGACCAGCTGCGCGCCTCCCCCCAGCAGCCGCTGCACCTGCCCACCCCCGCCGCGCCGCTGCTCCGGGCCCTGTGCGCGCTGCTGCACGCCGACCCCGCCGACCACCGCACCCTCGCCGAACTCGGCCGGGCCGTCGGCGCCAGCGACCGGACGCTGTCCCGGCTGTTCCGCGCCGACCTCGGCATGACCTTCCCCCAGTGGCGCACCCAACTACGGCTGCACCACGCCCTGGTGCTGCTCGCCGAGGGGCAGCCGGTCACCGCCGTCGCCCACCGCTGCGGCTGGTCCTCCGCCAGCGCGTTCATCGACGTCCACCGCCGCACCTTCGGCCACACCCCGGGGCACGGCCCCGACGGCCGTCCGGCGCGCTGACCGACCCCTGACCGACCCCTGACCTGGCCCCTGCCCGGCCCCTTGAGCAAGCCCCCTGACCGGCCACCGTCGTGCGCCGAGCGCCCAATTGTCCGTGCCGGGTGGCAGGCTGGGGGCATGTGCGGCCGCTTCGTCTCCACCACCACGCCCCAGGACCTCGTCTCACTGCTCGGAGAACTCCGGTGGGACCCGGCCGAAACCCTCGCGCCGAGCTGGAACGTCGCCCCCACCGACGCCGTGCCGGCCGTCCTGGAACGCGTCGACCGGGAGACCGGTGAACTGCTGCGCCAGCTCCGCCCGCTGCGCTGGGGCCTCGTGCCGTCCTGGTCCAAGGACCCGTCCGGCGGCGCCCGGATGATCAACGCCCGCTCGGAGACCGTCGACAGCAAGCCCGCCTTCCGCAAGGCCTTCCGGGCCCGCCGCTGCGTCATCCCCGCCGACGGCTACTACGAGTGGCGCGAGGTGCCCGCCACCGCCGACCGCAAGAAGTACAAGCAGCCGTACTTCCTCAGCACCGGCGCCACCATGCTGATGGCCGGCCTGTACGAGTTCTGGCGCGACCCCGCCCGCGCCGAGGACGACCCGCTCGCCTGGCTCGCCACCGCCACGGTCGTCACCACCGACGCCACCGACTCCGCCGGGCGGGTGCACGACCGGATGCCGCTCACCGTCGCCCCCGACGACGTCCCCGCCTGGCTCTCCCCCGACCGCACCGACCCGGCCGAACTCCACCACCTGCTGCGCCGCCCCGCCGACGGCGCGCTGCGGGTGCGCGCCGTCCCACCCGTCGTCAACAGCGTCCGCAACAACGGCCCCGAGCTGCTCGCCACCGCCCCGGACCCGCTGGGGCTCGCCGACTGACCGCCGCCCGCCCGGTTTCCGCTGACAGCGCGTCCGACGGACCGCCCGCCCGGTTTCCGCTGACAGCGCGTCCGACGGACCGCCCGCCCGGTTTCCGCTGACAGCGCGTCCGACCTGCACTACGGTAGGCGGGCAGAGCAGCAGGGCACGGGGGCGAGGGCGGCGCAGTGTTGATGTCCATGACGGCACACGGGCGTCCCGAGAACGGCATGCCCGGCCCGGAGCCCTACGAGCAGCGCCGCCGCCCCGGCTCACCGTTCGCCGGCGGCGACGACCCGCATGTCGCCGTCCTCCCGCCCGAGGCCGCCCGGGCCGCGCTGACCGTCCGGGCCACCACCCCGACCCCCAACCTCCCGCCCCGGGCCGCCGGCCGACTCATCGGCCGGGAGGGCGAGTTGCGCGCCGTCGCCGACGCCCTCGGGCACGCGGACGGCGGCGGACTGGTCACCCAGGCCACCACCCTGCACGGCCTCGGCGGCGTCGGGAAGACCAGCCTGGCCCTGCACCACGCCTACGCCCGGGCCGGGGACTACCGGCTGATCTGGTGGATCACCGCCGAGTCCGAGGGCCAGCTCGCCGAGGCCTTCGCCGGGCTCGCCGTCCACCTCCACCCCTCCTGGGCGCTCACCGCCCCGCCCGGCCAGCAGGTCGAGTGGGCCATCGCCTGGCTGCGCGCCCACGACCGCTGGCTGCTCGTCTACGACAACGCCGAGGACCCGGCCCACCTGACCCCGTACGTCGGCCGACTCCTGGGCCGCGGCCACCAGTTGGTCACCAGTCGGCGCGCGAGCGGCTGGCACCCCGGGATCCGGCCGGTGCGCGTCGACGTCCTCGACGCCCCCGAGGCCGCCCGGCTGCTGTGCGCCACGGCCTACACCGGCGACACCCTGGACGCCGCCGAGCAGGACGAGGCCCGGGCGCTGGCCGACGAACTCGGCCACCTGCCGATCGCCCTCGCCCAGGCCGGCGCCTACGTCCAGCAGACCGGCACCACCTTCGCCGCCTACCGCGAACTCCTGCGCGCCACCGGCCCGGTGGGGCCGGGCGCCGAGTCCACCGTGGCCCGGCTCTGGCGGACCACGCTGCGCACCGTCCAGCACACCGCGCCGTTCGCCGTCGAGCTGCTGCGCACCCTCGCCTGGTACGCCCCCGAGGCGCTGCCGCGCGAGGTGCTCACCCCGTACGGCTCCCGCCGGCCCGAGGAGGTCGACCGGGCGCTGCGGCTGCTCGCCGACTACCACCTGATCACCCTCGGCGAGACCGTCGCCGTCCACCGGTTGCTCCAGGCCGTGCTGCGCGAGGCCGACGGCGACCGCACCTTCCGGCAGCGGGCCGAGCACCACCTCGCGGCGGCCGCCACCCGGCTCTGGCCCACGGGCGGCCCCGGTCTGCGCCGGGCCCTGCTGCCGCACGTCCGGGGGCTGGCCGACAGCGGCCCGTCCGACCGGCCGACGGCCGGCACCGTCGCCCTGTACGCGCTGGCGGCGGCCGAACTCACCGACCGGGCCCAGCGGGTGTACGCCGTACGGCTGGTCGAGGCGGTGGCGGACGGGCAGCGGCGGCTGCTCGGCGAGGACCACCCGGACACCCTCACCACCCAGGGGCGGCTCGGCCGGCTCCAGGCCAAGACCGGCGACCCGGCCCGGGCCGTCGAACTCTGCCTGGACGTCGTCGCCCGGCGCACCCGCCTCCAGGGCGCGGACCACCCGGCCACCCTCACCGACCGGCACAGCCTCGCCGAGAGCCACCGCCGGGCCGGTCAGCACGAACTCTCCGTCGCGGAGTTCCGCGCCGTCGTCGCCGAGCGGGCGCGGGTGCTGGGGGCAGACCACGCCCACACCATGCACAGCCGGGCGAGCCTCGCGTACGCCCTCCAGATGGCGGGACGGCACCGGGAGTCGATCGCCGAGTACGAACAGCTGGTGGCGGACGCGACGCGGATGCGGGGACCGGGCCACCGGATCGTGTCGACCCGGCGCAGCGGCCTCGCCTTCGCCCGGCTCGCGGCCGGACACTACGACCTGGCCATCGCCGGGTACGAGCAGGTGGTCGCCGACCGCACCCGGCTGCTCGGCGCCGACCACCCCGACACCCTGAACAGCCGCGGCTGGCTCGCCGCCGCCCACTCCGACGCGGGCGACCACCTCGCGGCGGCGGCCGGCTACGAGGCGCTCGTCGCGGACCGCGCCCGGGTGCAGGGCCCGGAGCACCCCCAGACGCTGTTCGCGCGCAAGCGCCTGGCCTCGGTGCACCGCAAGTCCGGCCGCGCGGCCGTCGCCGTGGCCGATTTCGAGGACCTGGTGCCCGCGTACACCCGGGTGCTCGGCCCGGACCACCCGCACACCCTGAACGCGCGCAGCGGCCTCGCCCGCGCCCACCGGGAGGCGGGCACGCCCGACCGCTCGGTCGAGCAGCACCGGGCGCTGGTCCGCCACCGCGCCCGCGTCCAGGGCGAGAACCACCCGGACACCCTGGAGGAGCGCAGCTTCCTCGGCTACGCGCTGCGGGTCGCCGGCCGGCCCGAGCTGGAGGTCGAGGAGCTGGAACGCCTGGTGGCCGACCGGGTCAGGATCCAGGGCCCCGACCACCCGGACACCCTGGACGAGCGCTCGGGCCTCGCCCGGGCGCTGAACGCCGCCGGCCACCCGCGCGCGGCGCTCGCCCTGCGCGAGCGGCTCGTCGCCGACCGGCAACGGGTGCACGGCGCGGAGCACTTCGAGACCTTCGACGCCCGGCTGCGGCTGGCCCGCTCCCTCGACGAGGCCGGACAGCGCCAACGGGCGGCCGAGGAGTGCGACCGACTGGTCGCCGACCGGCAACGGGCCGTCGGCCCCGACCACCCGGACGTGCTCACCACCCGGTGGTGGCAGGCCTCGATCCGCTCCAACGCCTGCGACTACCGCAGGGCGCTGACCCTGTTCCGGCTGCTGCTCGCCGACCGGACCAGGCTCCAGGGCCCCGACCACCCCGCCGTGCTCAACACCCGCTTCTGGCTGGCCACCACCCACCGCAACCTCGGCCGGCACCGCGAGGCCCTGGCCCAGTACGAGGCGCTGCTGACCGACCGCGTCCGCATCCAGGGCCCGGACCACTCCGACGTCCTGAACACCCGCTTCTGGCTGGGCCACAGCCACCAGTCCCTGGGCGACCACCGCCGCGCCCTGGAGGTGTACGAGGCCCTGGTGGCCGACCACGTCCGGATCCTCGGGCCGGACCACCCGGACAGCATCGACGCCCGGGTCAGCTGCCTCGCGCTGCACCTGAACACCAGGGACCACCGCCGGGCGGTCGAGCTGGCCGAGTCCCTGGTGCGGGACCGGACCAGGCTCCAGGGCGCCGACCACCCGGAGGCCCTGACCGCCCGCCACTGGCTGGCGACCGCGCACCAGAACGCGGGCTCCCACCGCCGGGCCGACCGGCTGTTCGCCGCCCTGGTCGAGCACCGCACCCGCGTCCAGGGCGCCGACCACCCCGACACGCTGCTGGCCCGTCACACCCGCGCGTCCGCCTGCCAGACCGCCAACGACCCGCAAAGCGCCGTACCGCTGTTCGAGGCGCTGGTCGCCGACTGCGAGCGGGTCCTCGGGCCCGAGCACCCGGACACCCTCAACATCCGCATCGGGCAGGCCCTCAGCTGCCACGAGGCCGGCGACCACCCACGGGCGGCCCTGCTCTTCGAAGCGCTCGCCGCCGACCTCGTCCGGGTCCTGGGCCCGGACCACCCCACCACCGTCCGGTGCCGGCGCGAGCGGGCCTCGGCCTGGCGGGGATCCGACGAACACCCCAGCGCCATCGCCGAGTTCACCTCGCTGGTGGCCGACCTCACCCGGGTCCACGGACCGGACCACCCGCACACCCTGGAGCTGCGCCGGGAGCTGGCCCGCTCGTACTCCCGGGCCGGCGACCACCGCCGCGCCGCGGAGTCGTTCGCGGCTCTGGTCGCCGACCGCACCCGGATCCTGGGCCCGGACTACCGGGACACCCTCGACGCCCGCTGGTGGCAGGCCCTCGCCCAGAGCGAGGCCGGCCACCACCGCAGGGCGGGCGACCTGTTCGCCGCCCTGGTCGCCGACCGCGCCCGGGTGCTCGGCGCCGACCACCCGGACACCCTGAACGCCCGCTGGTGGGAGGCGTCCTCGCGCCGCTCGGACGGCGACCTCGACCGGGCCCGCCAGCTGTGCGAGCAGCTGCTCGCCGACCGCCTACGGCTCGACGGCCCCGACCACCCGGAGACCCTCGACGCCCGGCTCCTCCTCGCCTGGGCCCACCGGACCGCCGGCGACCACCTGCTCAGCATCCGGCTCAGCGAGGCCCTGCTGCTCGACCGGATCCGGATCCACGGCCCCGACCACCCGGCCGTGCTGACCGCCCGGAGCATCCTCGCCGCCGACCTCGCGTACGCAGGACTGCGCCGGCGGGCCGCCACCGACCGGGAGCAACTGGCCGCCGACCACGACCGCGTCCTCGGGCCGGAGCACCCCGACACCCTCGCCGTCCGCTCCCTGCTCGCCCAGGAGCTCGCCAAGACCGGCGAACTCGACCGGGCCACCGCGCTCCTCACCGACCTGGTCGCCGCCCGGCGCCGCCTCCAGGGCCCGGACCACCCGGACACCCTGGAGGAGCGGGACGAACTCGCCTACACCCACCGACTCGCCGGACGCCACCGCCAGGAGATCGCCGAGGTCCGGGCGCTCCTCGCCGACCACGAACGCGTCGACGGCCCGGACCACCCCGCCACGCTCACCGCCCGCCACCGCCTGGGCCACGCCCTGCGGCACGGCTGGCAGCACGACCGCGCCGACGCGCTCTACCGGGCCCTGCTCGCCGATTGCGACCGGATCCTGGGAGCCGACCACCCCGACGTGCTGGACGTCCGGGACAGCCTCGCGCGCAACCTCGCCGCGGCCGGCCGCCACCCCGAGGCCACCGCCGCCTACCGCGACGCGCTGGCCCACGCGCTCGCCGCGCACGGGCCCGCGCACTCCTTCGTCCGCGAGCTCCGACGCGACCTCGCCAGAACCCTGCTGCTGGCCGGGGAGAGCGCCGCGGCCGTCGCCGAACTCGCCCCGCTGGCAGCGGACCGGACCCGGCTCACCGGCCCCGGCCTGCCCGAACTGGTCCACGCCGGCTGCGTCCTCGCCTTCGCCCAGCACCTGGACGGGCAGCGCGAAACCGCACTCCGGCTGGCCGGCGACCTGGTCGCCACCGCGACCGCCGCCCTCGGTGACCCGGACGACGCGACCGTGCCGGCCCGGCTGACCGAGGCGCTCCTGCTCGCCGACGGCCCCCGCCCGCTGCGGGCCGTCGTCCGGCTGGAGGAGCTGGCGGAGGCCTGCGCCGAGAGCCGGGGCCCGCGCAGCCCGCTCACCCTGGAGGTCCGCCAGGGCCTCGCCCACGCCCGGCTGCGCGCCGGGGACGCCGGCGGGGCGGTCCGGGTGTACGAGCGGATCGTCGCCGACCGGCTCCCGGCCGGGGACTCTTCGCCGACCGCCGCCCTCCTGGCCGGGCACGCGAGCGCCGACGACGTGGCCGTCAGCCTCGGCACCCTGCGCACCGGGCCGGTGCCGGTCACGCCCAGCCTCGCCGTCGGCCTGGCGGCGGCCCTCGCCGCGGACGGGCGCCGCGACACCGCCCGGGAGCTGCTGGCGGCGGTCTGCGTCGGGCGCGAAGCCCTGATGGACCCCGGCCACCCGCTGGCGGTCGAGGCCCGTGCCGCACTGACCGGGCTCGACCGCGCCGAGCGGGTGCCCCTCGGGGCGGTCGCCGGCGTGCCCATCCCCGGCGCGCCCGCCCAGGCCGGCCTCAGCCGGGGTGCGCCGCAACTGCTCCCCCGCCGGACCCGCGGCTCGGTGCACCGCGCCGTCGACCCACCCGCGCCCCGGCCCGCCTGGCGGCCCCGGCTCACCCTCGTCGAGGACCCCGCCGTGGGCGTCACCACCCACCTGGAGTTCCACCTCGAGCCCGCCGACGGCTCCGTGCCCGCCGCCCTCCCCGAGCTGCGCCTGGTCACCGCGGTGTCCCCCGACGCCGTGCTCGACCCGCCCGTCGCCGACCACGTCCCCGCCGGTGCGCCCGCCCGCTTCGCCCTCACGCCGGCCGTGGCCGGCCCGCACACCGTCCGGATCACCGTCTTCGACCGGGGCCACGGCGCCGTCCTCCAGGACCTCTCCGCCGTCCTGGACGTCCCCACCGACAGTCCCGCCGAGGCCGGGGCCGCCGTCCCGACCGAACCCGAAGACCAGGAGCAGGAGTAGATCGACGTGCCCCGGGACCTCCAAGTCGCCGTCCGCCAGAACCCCTCGGCCGACTACACCCGGCTGCCCCGGCAGCTCGGCCCCGCCGACGGCCTCCCGCTCAAGGGCCCGGCCCCGCTGGACCTGATCGTCTCGCTCCGCCGGCACGGCGACGAGCTCCACATCAGCGCCTTCCGCCCCGGCGAGCGCACCCCCGGGAGCCGGATCCACCGGGCCCGGCTGGCCGTCTCCGCGCCGACGCTCCTCGCCAAGGCCGCCCGGCTGCGCTCCATCTGGCGCGACCGGCTGATCGGCTACGACCCCGACCCGTACCACCCCTACCCCTTCGCCACCGCCGTCGACTTCACCCCGCTCGCCGAGGTCGCCGAGCGCAAGGTCGCCGAACTCGCCGAGGAGGGGCGGTACTTCCTGGAGACGATGTTCGAGGGCGGCGACCGCAGCCTGGTCCTGTTCCGCGAGTACCTGAACCGCACCCTCACCGAGCACGGCTCGCTGCGGATCAGCTTCGACTCGGACCTCCACCTCCCCTGGCCGATGCTCGCCGTCGAGGGCCACCAGCCGGACGACTGGGCCGACTTCCTCGGCCACCGCCACCAGGTCGAGCAGACCGGCGCCGCCTACCCGCCGATCCAGCCGCCCTCCGCCCCCCGCACCAAGCCCGTCACCAGTCTCAACACCGACGACCAGCTCACCGGGATCGGCCGGGCGCCCGAGGTCCGCAAGCTGTTGGAGGACCGCTCCCAGCTGACCGTGCGCACCGAGTCGGACCGGCTGCTGGAGGCGCTGTCCGCGGCCGTACTGGACGAGGACGTCATGTACTTCTGGTGCCACGGCCAGTTCGTCGCCAACGACTCCCCGTACGAGCAGCTCGCCGTACGGCTCTCCGACGACCGGCACATCGACGCCGAGCTGGTGCGCCGCCACCGCCGCCGCCACCTCGACCGGCCGGACGCCGTGTTCCGGCCGTTCGTGCTGCTGAACGCCTGCCACACCGGGCAGTCCGCGGCCGCCGAACTCGACCACCTGGGGCGGGCGTTGGTCGACCTCGGCGCGGACGGCGTGCTCGGGCCGCAGCTCCAGATCCCGCAGGAGTTCGCCGCCGAGTACGCCTTCGCCTTCCTCGACCACTACCTGACCGGCGAGTTCACGGCCGGCGAGATCACCCAGCAGCTGGTGCGGTGGTTCGCCCGCGAGTACCGCAACCCGCTGGCGCTCGCCTACTCCCTGCACTGCGGCATCGACAGCATCCTGGAGCTCAACCCGTGACCGCCCCCCTGCACCCGGCCTCGACGGCCACCGTACGGCCCGCGACCGTCGACCTGGACGAGCACGGCCGGCTGCTCGTCCCCGGCACCACCACCCCCGTCCCCGAGGCCCGGATCGCCGACCACCTGGCCCGCCACCTGCGGATCCCCGAGTGGGCGACCGACCTGTACGTCTACGTGCACGGCTGGCAGACCAGCCCGGCCGCCGCCGACCGCTCGGCCGCCGCCCTGGTCGAGCGGGCGGCCGCCCTGCACCGCGCCGCACCCGCCGGCTACCCGGGGCTGGCCGCCGGCTTCCGCCCCTGGTGCGTGGTGGTGCGCTGGCCGTCCTCCAGCCTGCCGACCCTGCACGGCTACCGGCGGATCCGCGAGCGGGCGCACGCGATGAGCGCCCGGGGCCAGGCCGGACGCATCCTCGGCCACCTGCTCGGCTACCTCGACACCGGCCGGGGCCGACCGGACGCCCCGCGGGTGCTGGCCAACCGCCACGGCCAGTACCTCCACCTGCTCGGGCACTCCTTCGGTGGCCGCTTCCTCTGCGAGGCCGTCCAGTACGCGGCCGACCGCCCGGCCGGGCCCCCGGTGCTCAGCTGGACCGCCCGGCCCGGCGACCCGGGCCGCCCGTTCACCGTCGACAGCGCCCTGGTCTTCCAGATGGCCGCACCCCGGGACGCCTTCACCCGGCTCTTCCCCCGGCTGTTCCTCGGCCCCGGCCGGGCCGGCGCCCCGCTGCGCGGCCCGCTGGTGCTCACCCACTCCCGCTGGGACCGCGCCACCGGCTTCTGGCACCTGCGCGCCGAGGGACACCCGGGCATCGGCCACTCCGGCACCGGCGCCGCCCCCGTCCCCCAGTTCACCACCCGGCTGCGGCCCACCGACTCCCCGTACCCGCACACCGACCTCGACCACCCGATCGTCAACATCGACGCCGGCCACCGCTACCGCGGCAGCCTCGCCACCCGCCGCCTCCACCCCTCCGGCGCCCACTCCGACTTCCAGCACCCGGAGTCCGCGCACCTGCTGCTCAGCCTGGCCTCGCACTCCCGATAGGCCCTGTCCGGGCGATCTGCCGCGATCCGGCGCCGGTCAGCGCTGGCGGACGGCGGTGAACCCGCAGACCGGTGTGCAGAGCGTGACGATGCCGCTGTAGCGGTAGTTGGTGCGCCCCCGCGAGACGGTGTGCATCGTCAGCTTCTCGCGCAGGGTCAGCTGGTGGCAGCGCGGGCAGGCGGCGTCGACCTGCTTGCCCCAGGGGCGGTTGGGGTTGAGCTTGCTGATCGCCACCCCCATCAGGACCACGGACAGGCCGGTGCCGATGAAGCCGACCGCCTGCCACACGCCCTTTCCGGACTCCCGGCGGTCGATCATCTCGTCGTAGCTGAACGTGCCCCCGCCGCCGCGGTTGGAGATGATCTGGCAGGTGTTCTGCCTGGTCATGGTCTGGCCGTCGCAGTCCGGGGCGCTGGTCGGATCGGCCTTGCCGACGACCAGCGCCAGGAAGAGACCGAGGCCGGCCAGCAGGACCAGCAGCACCAGCGCCGTGGTCCGGCTGCGCCCGGTCTGCAGACGCGTGCGCTCCTTCACCGCCGTCTCCATCACCGCGTGCGCCATGTTGCCGCCGTCGACCGCCACCACGTGTCTCCTGTTGTTCGCGTTCCGTGCTCCGTCATTCCCCGGCGGACCGGGGCCGACACGAACCCACCATCATCAGGTCGTTCCCGTGCGGTACTTGGGGAGAGCTTGACCCTGTCGTGACCCCTTCGACGCCGGGGCGGGGCCGGGGCTCAGCTCCGGACCGCCAGGGACGCCAGGTAGGTGGCGGCCTTCCCCGGGTCGAGCAGCCACTCCTCGACGTCCTCCGGGTGGTCGAAGCAGTTGGCGAACCGGTCGGCCACGGCCCGGAACCGGCCGGCCGCGCCGAACAGTTCGACGGCGTGCGGGGGCGCGGGGCGCAGCATCGCGTTCGACCAGTCGGTGACGGCCCGGCCGGTCTCCGCCCAGAAGCGGTCGAAGGCGGCCTGCTGGAAGTCCCGGTCGAAGGGCTTGTCACCGTGCGCGAGGATCGCCTCCAGGTACCGGGCGGCGCACTTGGCGGCGGCGTTGGCGCCCTGCCCGGTGATCGGGTCGTTGGTGACGACCACGTCGGCGACGCCCAGCACCGCGCCGCCGCCCGGCAGTTCGCCGACCGGCCGGCGGACCACCGGGGCGAAGCGGCCCGCCAGGGTGGCACCTGCGTCAGTGAGTTCGACACCGGAGCGGGCGCGGTTGTACTCCCAAGGCGTGAAGGCCTTCATCAACTCCAGCGTCACCCGCAGGTGTTCACCGGGTGCGCGGAGCCCGTCGAAGGCGTCCGCCGGCCCGCCCGGCTGGGCCTCCCAGAGCAGGATGTCGCAGGGCCCGGCGGCCGTCAGGGCCGGCACGACGAAGAACTCGCCGACGCCGGGCACCAGGTTGCAGCGCACCGCCGGGAACTCCTGGTCGGGGCGCGGCGCCAGCCCGTACACATAGCTCGCGGCGAGCGCGCGCTGCGGACGCCGGAACGAGGAGCGTTCCTCGTCGCGCTCGAACAGCGAGGCCAGTCCGCCCTTTCCGGAGGCGACCAGCACCAGGTCGTAGGAGCCGGCGAGGTGTTCGACGTCGGCGGCGCTCACCTGCCGCACCTCCATCCGGCCGCCGCGCTCGGCGTAGAGCTCCAGCCAGGTGGACATCTTCAACCGCTGGTCGACGGACTGGGCGGGGGCCGCGAGCTGTCCGGTCCAGTCGATCACCCTGGTCGCGTCCGGGCCGCCGACCGACAGGCCGATGCCCTCGATCCGGGGCGCCGCAGCGGCCCACAGGTCCAGGCCGAGGGCGCGCTCGTGGCGCAGCGCGGAGTCGAACATGCACTGGCTGGACAGCACCCGGCCGTCCCGTACCTCCTGGGCGTCACGGTCGGTCAGCAGCGTGACGTCATAGCCGTGGGACTGCAGTCCGAGGGCCAGTTGGAGGCCGGCCTGCCCGGCGCCGATGATCAGAATCCTGCGCATCGCCCCTGCTCTCCTGGTGGTCCGTCCGGCCCGGACCGCCCGTCGGCCCGGCTGCCAGGGTTTGGATATCAGTCCGGAGCGTCCGCGTCCACGGCGCGGACGGGACGGGCGCGCGCCGGGCGGGGGCTCGGGAGCGAACGGAGGCGCGGGCGCAGGCGCGGGCGCAGGCGCGAACGGAGGAGCGAGCGCAGGCGCGGGCGGCGACAGCCGGCGCGGGAGCGGACGGCGGGAGCAGGCGGCAAGCTGGTGGGGACAGCGCGTGCGGGCCCGCCCCGCGCCGACCTCCCGCCGAAGGATCGCCATGGCTGCCACCCCTGCCTCCACCCCCGCGCCCGCTCCCACCCCGGCCGACGGCGTCGTGCGGGCCGTCCACATCGCCGCCCCGGGCGGGGCTCCCGAGCTGGTCGAGGTCCCGCTGCGCACCCCCGGCCCCGGTTCCGTCCGGATCACCGTCGAGGCGTGCGGCGTCTGCCACTCGGACCTGCTGATCGCGGCCGGCCAGCTGCCCGGCACCACCTTCCCGGTCACCCCCGGTCACGAGATCGCGGGCCGGATCGACGCCCTCGGCGAGGGCGTCGAGGGCTGGCGGGTGGGCGACCGGGTCGCGGTGGGCTGGTTCGGCGGCAGCTGCGGGCACTGCGAGGCCTGCCGCGACGGCGACGCCATCCTCTGCCCCCAGCTCCAGGTCCCCGGCGCGGCCTACCCCGGCGGCTACGCCGACTCCGTCATCGTGCCCGCCGACGCGCTCGCGGCGGTGCCCGACGGACTGACCGCCGTCGAGGCCGCGCCGCTGGCCTGCGCCGGCGTGACGGTGTTCAACGCCCTCCGCCGCTCCGCCGCCCGCCCGGGCGACACCGTGGCGGTGCTCGGCCTCGGCGGCCTCGGCCACCTGGGCGTCCAGTTCGCCCACGCCATGGGCCTGCGCGCGGTCGCCGTCGCGCGCGGCGCGGAGAAGGGGCCGCTGGCGTACCGGCTCGGCGCGGACCACTACGTGGACAGCACCGCCGGGAACGTCGCCGAGGCCCTCCAGGCGCTCGGCGGGGTCAAGGTCGTGCTGGCCACCGTCACCGACGCCGACGCCATGTCCGCCACCGTCGACGGCCTGGGCCGCCGCGGCGAGCTCGTCATCGTCGGGGTGTCCCCCGCTCCGCTCGCGATCAGCCCGCTGCAACTGATCGCCGCGGACCGCAAGGTCTACGCCCACTCCTCCGGCGCCGCCCTCGACACCCGGGACACCCTGCGCTTCGCCGAGCGCACCGGCGTCCGGGCCTGGGTCGAGGAGCTCCCACTGGAGGAGACCGCCGCCGCCGTGGCGAAGATGACCAGCGGGCGGGCCCGGTTCCGGATGGTCGTCACCACGGGCCGCTGACCCGACGGCCGCCCCTCGGGTAGGTCAAGCGTTGGCAAAGACCCCGCCGTCGAACGCCCGATCGGCGACGCTTAGGCTGGTCCGCGCCCGAACGACCCGCCGGGCGGCCGCCCGGGCACCCGGCCGGCCGCGTCGGTGCGTCGGCGGGCCCACGAACACCGGAAGCCACAGGACGTACCAGGGGGACGCAGCAGCATGCACCGGGACCACGAAGAGTACGAACCGTACGAGCCGTACGGAGAAGACGGGTACGACGATCACCTCGTCCATCCCGACGGCCACCCGCAGGCCCCGCAGCGCCGGCGCTCCCGCCGGATCTGGCTGGTGGCGGTCGGCGGGCTGTTCACTGCGCTGGTCGTCGTCGCGGGCTACGGCGCCTACAACGTGCTGAGCGCCGTGTCCGGCGGCTCCACCGACACCGGCGGCGGGGCCGCCTCGACGGCCGCCAAGGAACCGCAGGCGCCGCCCACCGCCGCACAGGCCGACGCCGTGGCCAAGGACTTCCTGGCGGCCTGGGGCCGCGGCGACCTCACCGTCGCGGCCGGGCTCACCGACCGCCCGGAGGCCGCCCGGATGGCGCTCGCCTCGTTCCACGACAACGTGTCCGCCCGCACCCTCACCCTGACCGGGACGGGCCCCGCGCCCGCCGGCACGCCGAGCGAGCCCGCCGTCGGCTACCGGGTGCGGGCGGAGTTCGACGGCACCACGCAGGCCTGGGAGTACGAGAGCGCCCTCGGCGCGGTGCGGGCCTCCGACGGGCGGGTGCTGGTGCGCTGGGCGCCGACCGTGGTCCACCCCAAGCTGGCCGCGGGCCGGACCCTCGCCGTGAAGGCCCTGCCGAACCCGGTGTCCAAGCCCACCGACCGCAAGGGGCGGCCGCTGGACGCGTTCCCGTCGCTCCAGTCCGTGCTGCCCCAAATCGCCCCGCCCGACGGCGCGAAGGCCGTCACCGGGCAGGCCGTGGTGCTCTCCGGCGGCGGGCAGGAGGCGGAGGAGCTGTTCGTGCTGACCCCGCCGAGCGCCCCGCAGGTCAAGCTCACCCTGGACGCCGACCTTCAGCAGGTCGCCGAGGAGGCGGTGAAGCAGCAGTCCGCGAACGGCAAGCCCGCCTCGCTGGTGGCGGTCCAGCCGAGCACCGGCAACATCCTGGCGATGGCCTACGCCCCGCAGGGCGGCTTCAACCGCGCGGTCGGCGGCGGGCAGGCGCCCGGTTCGACGATGAAGGTGATCACCGCGGCCGCGCTGCTGGAGGCCGGGGTCACCCCGGACACCGCGGCGCCCTGCAAGGAGACCACCAACTCGCCCAGGACCTGGCACAACGACGAGTCCGGCAACCACCTCGACTACAGCCTCAGCGACGACTTCATCCACTCCTGCAACACCGGCTTCATCGACAAGGGCCTGGAGAAGCTCCAGCTCGGCACGCTGAGCTCGGTCGCCCGCGACCAGTTCGGCCTCGGCCTGCAGTGGCGGATCGGCATCCCGAGCCGCGACGCCACCATCCCGGTGCCGGGCAACAAGGACGAGGCGGCGGCCGCGTACATCGGCCAGGGGCAGATCCAGGTGAACTCGCTGCTGATGGCCTCCGTCGCGGCCACCGTGCAGAGCGGAACCTTCCGTCAGCCGGTGCTCCGCGAGGACGTCAAGCGGGTGACGGCCCCTGGGAAGCTGCCCTCCGAGGTCGCCCAGGGGCTGCGCTCGATGATGGCCAGGACCGCGACCCAGGGCACCGCGCGCACCCCGATGTCCGGCCTCGGCGGCCAGATCGGGGCCAAGACCGGCACCGTCGAGGCCGGCTCGGGCCAGGCCACCAACAGCTGGTTCATCGCCTACCGCAACGACCTCGCCGTCGCGGCCGAGGTCGAGGGCGGCGGCCACGGCAACAGCGCCGCCGGCGTCGCGGCCGCCCAGGTGCTCAAGGCGGGGGGCAAGGGCTGACGGGGCCCGCGCTCAGAGCCGCTCGACCTGGTCCGGGGTCACGCAGTGGGTGCGGTCGCCCACCTCGACGGTGTACCCCTTCGGCGGCTCCAGCCGGCTCTCCCACCACAGTCCGGTGACCTCCCCGACCGCGGTGACCGGCGAGCTGCCTGCGACCGACCCGGCCGGCCCGGCCCCCGTCGTCCCGGCTCCGGTCGGCCCGCCCTCCGGGGCCGGGTCGACCGGGATCCGCACCCGGGTGCCCTCCGGCAGGTCGCCGCGGTGGCGGGGCGGCAGGTCCGCCGGCTCGCCGCCCAGCGCGCGCAGGAACTCCGGCCGCAGCCGCCAGGGGCTGCCGTCCTCGGTCACCACCCCGTACACCGGCCCGAGCCGGCCGTCGCGTTCGTCGCGCTCGACCTCGCAGTCCACCACCACGCCCCGGCTGCCGACCAGTTCCGCACCGAGCCACCCCAGCTCCGGCACCGGCGGCTCGGGCGAGGTCAGCTCCACCCGTGCGCCGTAGGCCAGTTCGGCCCGCTCCGGCCAGGGCGTCCCGTCAAGTGCCTGGCGGTGTCCACCCGTCACGTCCGTGCTCCCGTCCTCGCCGGATCCCCAGCACCCGGCTGGATCGGCTCCACACGCTAACGGTCGGCCTCCACCGGCGCGGACCCGGCCTGCGGGCGAGCGGTCTCGGGTGCCCCGGGGCGGCTCCGCTCGGCCCAGGCGGCCACCGGTGGTCCGGCCGCGCCCAGGGCGGCGAAGAACACGCCGAGGAGCAGCCAGCCCGGCTGTCCGAGCGTCAGGACCGCGCCGGTCAGGACCGCCGGGGCGAGCGCCTGGCCCGCGTTGAAGCCGATCCCGAACAGGCCCTGGTACTGCCCCTGGGCGTGGTCGGGCGCCAGGCCGAAGGCCAGCGTGTAGCCGCCCGAGGACTCCCACACCTCGCCGACGCTGTGGATGCCCACCGCGAGCACGGCGAGCACCGGGGCGACCCACACCGGGACGTCGGCGGTCAGCGCCATCAGCGGACAGCTGACCAGGAACAGCAGCCCGGCGAGCCGGAAGGCCCGACCGCCCTGCCGCGGGGTCTCCACCGTGGCGCCGAGCCTGCTCTGGAGCAGCGCGCAGACACCGCTGTTGACGGCGTAGACCGCCGCCACCGTCCAGCGCGGCGCGTCGGTGTGGGCGCTCAGCCAGATCGGCAGCAGCAGGGAGACGGTCTGGTACTGGAAGCCCATGGCGCTGTAGAGCGCGACGAAGGACACGTACGGCCGGTCCGCCAGGACGGACCACCGGCGGTGCTCCGCGGGCCGGGGCAGCGGCGGGTAGTCCGGGACGCCCAGGAGGCCGATCAGCCCGGCACCGGCGAAGCTGGCGGCGTTGGCGAGGATCAGCACGGTGTAGGCGGCGCGGGTGTCGATCTGGATGGCGACGGCCGCGCCCAGGGTCCCCGCGACCACGCCGAGGTTGACGTAGGTGCGCAGCCTGGCCCGGAAAGCGGCCGGGCGCTCACCGCCCGCCCGCGCGACGAGCCCACCGCCCGCCGCGCCGCTCGCCGTGGCGGCCAGCCGGTCCAGTGTGGCGACGAGCGTGAACGCCGCCCAGCCGTCGATCAGGACGAAGGCCGCCATGGTCACGGCCTGCAGTGCCAAGCTCACCAGCCAGACGGTGCGCGGGCCGTGACGGTCCGCCAGGTTGCCCGCCGGTATGCCCGCGGCCAGCCCGCACAGGCCCGCGATCGTCAGCCCCGCGCCGACCTGGACGGCGGGCAGGTGCACCACGAGCGTGAAGTAGAGCATGGCCGCGGTGTTGAACAGGCCGTTGCCGACCCTGCTGACGAAACTCGCCGCGATCAGGGCCCGTTGCGGCCCCGCGGTCGCACCGTCATCGGTCCGCTTTCCTGATCTCCTCATGATCATGCCGATCAGGCTAACAGCGGCGTTCCGCGGCGTCGCCCGGCCCCCGAACGGGCGCCGCTGGAAAAGCACTTGCCCGAACGAGCCGCCGGTGCAAGCATCTGAGCCATGATCAGGAGAATCGAGCCGGCCACCCGCCGGTGAGCGCCGTGCCCGGCCACCCGTCGCCCGACCACCGCCCCGGCCGAGGACTCCGGGTGCACCGAGGCCCAACGCGCCTCCCTCCTCGACCGCGAGGACTGGCACCGCGCCACCTGCGTACTGCCGGAGGAGGGCCACGACCGGGTGCACTGGTTCGCCGGCGGGGCCGTGACGGCGGCCTGACCGGTCGGGCATCATGGCGCGATGCCCGAACTGATCACTCCGACCGTACGGCTGCAGGCCTCGTTCCTGGCCGCGGTGGCCGAGTTCCACGCCGAACCCGGCCAGGCCGTCCCCTGGTTCGTCAAGGATGTCGACCCGGCCGCGCTGACCGACCCCGGTCCGAACGCCTTCGCCGCGTACGTCGCACGCGTCCTCGCCGAGCGGACCAAGGCGGGGATGCGCGTGGACGCCGGGGTGCCGATGACCACCCTGTGGTGGGCCGAGGGTGACCAGTTGCTGGGGCGCCTGGCGATCCGCCACCGCCTCACCCCGAACCTGGAGCGCATCGGCGGCCACATCGGCTACGACGTCCGCCCCGGCGCCCGCCGACGGGGCCACGCGACCGCGATGCTCGCCGCGGCACTGCCGGTGGCCGCCGAACTCGGCATCACCGGCGCACTGCTGACCTGCGACGAGACCAACACGGCCTCCCGCCGCGTGATCGAGGCCAACGGCGGGCGCCTGATCGCCACGGAGGGGAGCAAGCTCCGCTACCTCCTACCGACCACCTGACCCCCGCGCACTCGCGCCCCGCGCCCCGCTCGCCCGTCAGTCCCCGCGGACCGGCCGGAGGATCCGCTCGACGACGGCCGCGGCCTCCGCCGGGTGCTCCGCCAGCCACCGCCCGAGCCGCTCCTCCACGGCCCGTGCCACGCAGGCCCGCACGGCGGTGTTGCCCAGCCGGTCACGGAGGGATCCCTCGAACTCCGGCCGCTCCAGGGTCACCGACACGACCGCCGTCAGGCCCTCGACGACCCGGTCGGCGCCGAGGCCGGCGCAAGCCGCCGTCAGCAGCCGCCGCTCGCGCGCGTAGGCGGTGACCGCCGCCACCACCCCGTCCAGGAAGCCCAGCTGATGGGTGCCGCCGCCAGGCGTGGGGCGGCAGTTGGCGAAGCTCCGGACCAGCTGATCCGGTGAGCGGTGCCACCGCCAGGCCACCTCCGTCCTCCCGGCCATCCCCGGCTCCTCCTGCGTGAAGCCGACGACCTCCGGACCGATCGGCTCGTCACCCCGCTCGTCCAGGGAGTCCAGGAAGGTGACGAAGTCCCGTGCCCCGCCCGGGAACCGGAACCGCTCCGCGCGGGGCTCGCCGGGGTACCGCTGGTCGGTCAGCGAGATGTCCAGGCCCCGGTTGAGGAAGGCGAGTTCGCGGAAGCGTTCCGCCAGAGCCTCGTAGGAGAACTCCGTCGCCCCGAAGTCGACCCGACGAACATCCCCGGACGCTTCCGCACGGCCTCCGGCCATTCGTACACCTGGATCCGCGTGCCCACGTAAGCATTGGTCTCCGCACTCACGATGTCCCCTCCGAAAGTGTCCGTCAGAACTCCCCCAGCCTACGAGATTTCCAGCAAAACACCAGGTCAGAGCGGGTGGGCCGAAGCCGCATCCGGCCGCCTGAGCACCCGTCGGCGGGCGCTGGGCCCAGGTGCCGCGAACCGCCACCGGAGTGCCGTCGCACCGCCGACGACGGCGCGCACGGCACCGTTCCAGGCGGACCCGAGGTCCCCGATTCCGGGAATTTCTGCGTGCGGACCGGGGCTCCGTGCTGTGGCTCCGCGCCGCGGTCCCGCTCAGTCGATCGCGACCGTCTCGGCGCCGTCCTGCGCCGCGCCCTCGCCGACTGAGCCCACCCCGGCCGCGCTCCCCGGCCGCCCGGCGGCGTCTGTTCGGGCCCCCGTAAGCAGCGAAGGCGGGGAGGTCAGAGCCTCCCCGCCACTATCAAGGTACCGCGCCAGGGGGGCCTTGCGGCAAGGCCCCCCTCGGGGCGCACAATCGTCGACCGAGGCCGGAACCTGGCGATTCGCGTCGTTCGCACCGTACGTTGGCCGGTGTCCGAACTGTCGGCCTCGTTCGACACTCACTGGGGGAATGTTCCGATGATCGACGTGATCGTGGTCGGCGGCGGGCCGACCGGCCTGATGCTGGCGATCGAACTGCGGCTGCAGGGCGTCCGGGTGGTGGTCCTGGAGCGGCTGGCCGAGCCGACCCCGGAGTCCCGGGGCCAGGGCCTGCACGTGCGCAGCGTGGAGATGATGGACCAGCGCGGGCTGCTGGACCGGTTCCTCGCGGAGGGCCGGAAGTTCCGGATCGGCGGCTTCTTCGGCCACATCCACAAGCCGTGGCCCGAGACGATGGACACCGCCCACGACTACGGCCTGTCCGTCGAGCAGCCGGTCACCGAGCGGCTGCTCGGCGCGTACGCCGCCGAGCTCGGCGCGGAGGTCCGGCGCGGCCGGGAGGTGGCCGGGCTCGACCAGGACGAGGACGGGGTCTCGGTGGAGCTGGCGGACGGCACCCGGCTGCGCTCGCGTTACCTGGTCGGCTGCGACGGCGGCCGCAGCACGGTGCGCCGCCGGCTGGGCGTCGCCTTCCCCGGCGAGCCGTCCCGGGTCGACACCCTGCTCGCCGAGCTGTCGCTGGCCGAGGACCCGGCGACCGTCGAGGAGGTGGTCGCCCTGGTCCGCCGGACCGAGCTGCGGTTCGGCGCGGTCCCCCGGGGCGAGGGCCTGTACCGGGTGATCGTGCCCGCCCCGGGCGTCGCCGAGGACCGCGCCGACGGCCCGACCCTGGAGGAGTTCCGGCAGCAGCTGCGCGCCGTGGCCGGCACCGACTTCGGGGCGCACTCGCCCCGCTGGCTGTCCCGCTTCGGCGACGCGACCCGGCAGGCCGAGCACTACCGGGTCGGCCGGGCCTTCCTGGCCGGCGACGCGGCGCACATCCACCCGCCCACCGGCGGGCAGGGCCTCAACCTCGGTATCCAGGACGCCTACAACCTCGGCTGGAAGCTCGCCGCGGCCGTCCACGGCCGGGCCCCCGAAGGGCTCCTGGACAGCTACCACGCCGAGCGCCACCCGGTGGGCGCCCGGGTGCTGGCCAACACCCGCGCCCAGATGACGCTGCTGGGCTCCGAGCCCGGTGCGGTCGCGCTGCGGGAACTGCTCTCCACGCTGATGGACTTCGAGGAGGTGAACCGCTACATGACCGAGATGGTCTTCGGCGTCGGCGTCCGCTACGACTTCGGTGAGGGTCCCGAGTTGCTCGGGCGGCGGCTGCGGGACGTCCGGTTGAAGAGCGGCCGCCTGTACGAGCGGATGCACGACGGACGGGCCCTGCTGCTCGACGCCACCGGGGGCGCCCTGTCCGCGACCGGCTGGGCCGGCCGCGTCGACCACGTCACCGACCTCGCCGAGGACTTCGACGCCCCCGGCGCCCTGCTCCGCCCGGACGGGTACGTGGCCTGGCTCGGCGAGGACCAGCGGACGCTGGACGCGGCACTGACCCGCTGGTTCGGCCCCGCCACCGCCTGAGCGGCCCCGGAGGACGCTCACTCGCCCGGCGGCTCCGGAAGGTCCGGCAGGTCCGGCAGGTCCGGCAGGTCCGGCGGCCCCGGGTCGATCCTGAGCAGCGAGTGCTGCACCGTGCCGTCCGGCTGGTACACGGTGCGGTAGAGGTACGGGTGGTCCGAGCCGGGGAGCAGCACGACGCCCTCCTCCACCAGCGGCCGCTGGTCGGCGATGGCCCGGAGCCGGTGGTCGGCGTCGGCCGGGAACTCCGGCTCCGGCGGGCGGCGGTGTCGTCCGGCCACGGCGGCGCTCCGTTCTCTCCTGGTGATTCCGGTCGGCCCCCGGCCCTTCCCGTCCTTCCTGCTCCTTCCCGTCCTCCCGGACCGTGACGCGCCCCGCCCGCCCGGGCAGGCCGGGCGGGCGGGGCGGACGGACTGAGCGGGCGGGGCGGACGGAGCCGACGGGCCGCGAACAGGGCCGGGGTGACTACATCGGGGCGAGCTTGATCATCGCGAACGTCGCGCCCTGCGGGTCGGCGACCACCGTCATCCGCCCGGCCACCATGTCGAAGGGCGGGGCGAGGACGGTGCCGGTGCGCTTGACCACGGCGTCGGCGCAGGAGTCCACGTCGTCCACCGCGAAGTAGCTCAGCCAGTGCGCGGGGGTGCCGGGCGGGTCGTTGGCGAGCAGCGAGACCCCGCCGACGGAGCGGCCGCCGACCTTCTGCTCCCAGTACTGGTCGTTGCCGTCGGCCGGCTCGATCTCGATGCCGAAGGCCTCGCCGTAGAAGGCGCTGGCGCCGGGGACGTCACTGGTGTGGAGCTCGTTCCAGGTCAGCGCGCCGGGCTCGTTGACCACCTGGGCGCCGGAGAACTCGCCCGGCTGCCAGACGCCGAACACCGCACCCTGCGGGTCGGCGGCGATCAGCATCCGGCCCAGCGGGCCGACGTCCATCACCGGGGCCAGCAGGGTGCCGCCCGCCCCGACGATGGCGTCCTGGGTGGCCTGGGCGTCGGTGGTGGCCAGGTAGCTGGTCCACACCGTGGGCGGCTCGGGCATGCCCTCGGGGGACATCGCCGGGCCGATGCCGGCCGCCGCCTTTCCGTTGAGCTCGCAGACGGCGTAGCCGCCGAACTCGGCCGGGCCGGGCTGCCCCTGCCAGCCGAAGAGGTCGCGGTAGAAGTCCAGCGCGGCCTGCTGGTCCTTCGCCATCAGATCGACCCAGCACGGGGTGCCGGTCACGTACGGGGTGGTGACTTCGGGCATGCTCGCTCTTCCTCTTCCTCGTGAGGTCCCCCGCCAGTCACCCTCGCGTCCCGTCCGGGGATCCGCCACCCGACACGCCCCGACCGAGATCGCCGTGCAGGCCCCCAAGCACTACGCCCCCGCCCTCGGGTTCAGCCCCGACGGCGGGAGCCTCGTGATCAGCCAAGCCGCCGGAGACGACGACCCGAGCCGGGTCACCATCCTCGACCCCGACATCGACCGCCTCACCCTCCACCTCTGCGACGTCGCGGGCGCCACCATCACCGAGGCCCAGTGGAAGCAGTACTTCCCCGGCACGCCGTACGACGCGCCGTGGCGTGCCGTGCCGCTGAGACCTGACATCAGGTGACGCGAACCTGGCCGGCTGACCGGCGGCCGAGACGGCAGCGATGGCGGCCATCGCCGAGTACAACCTGAACCGGGCCCTGGAACCGGCCCGCTGAGGGACGGGCCGGCACGCGAAGGGCTCGTCCGCACGTCACACCCCCCGCGTGGCGGAAATCGTCACCTTCGTGTCCTTGCTGCCATCGGGCCGTTCGGCCAGGCTGGAGGGGTGAGCAGTCCACGCATCGTCTTCGCGGTCTTCCCGGAGTTCCAGATCCTCGACCTGACCGGCCCCCACGAGGTCTTCACCCACGCCGGGCGCCTGACCGGCGGCGTCGTCATCGAGACGGTGGCCGCGACGCCCGGTCCGTTGCCCTCCAGCGGCGGTCTCGCCGTCTCCCCGACCCTGACGATCGACGAGTTCGACCGACGCGCCGAACGAGGCGGGCACGGCGCGCACGGCGGCGCCGACGCCCCCGTGGACACCCTCGTGGCGGTCGGCGGGGCGGGCGTGCAGCAGGCCTGCGAGGACCGCCGCTTCGTCGAATGGTTCGCCCGCACCGCCCGTACGGCCCGACGTACCGCCTCGGTCTGCACCGGGGCGTTCCTGCTGGGCGCCGCCGGACTGCTGGACGGGCGGCGCGCGGTCACCCACTGGTCGCGCTGCACCGATCTGGCCGACCAGTACCCGCTGGCCACGGTGGACCCGGATCCGATCTTCGTGCGCGACGGCGAGCTGTGGACCTCCGCCGGGATCACCGCGAGCATGGACCTCGCGCTCGCCATGACGGAGGCCGACCACGGCCCGGAGGTGTCCCGCGCGATCGCCCGTCAGCTGGTGATGTTCGTCCAACGCCCGGGCGGGCAGGCGCAGTTCAGCGCCCAGCTGGCGGCCCAGCGGCCGGAGCGGGCCCCGCTGCGGGAGGTCCTCGACTGGATCTCCGACCACCCCGACGGTGACCTCGGCGTCCCCGCCCTGGCCGCCCGGGCCGCGATGAGCGAGCGGAACTTCACCCGGGTCTTCCGCGCGGAGACCGGCCGCACACCCGCCGCGTACGTGGAGAGCGTCCGGATCGAGGCGGCCAGACGACTGTTGGAGAGCACCGCGGCGACCCTCGACACGGTGGCCCACTCCTGCGGCTTCGGCACCGTCGAGACCCTGCACCGCAGCTTCCGGCGCACCCTGCGCGTCACCCCCGGCGAGTACCGCCGGCACTTCTCCCACTGGTGACGGCACCCGCCACCCGCCACTGAAACGAAAGGCCAGGGATCCCCATGCGCATCGCCGTCCCGCTCTTCGACGCCGTCACCGCCCTCGACGCCGTCGGCCCGTACGAGGTTCTCCGGATGCTCCCCGACGCCGAGGTGGTGTTCGCCGCCGCCACCCCGGGTATCCGCACCGACGGCGCGGGTTCACTCGGCCTGCCGCCGCCGGGGTGTCCTCGGGCATCGACATGGCCCTGCGGCTGGCCGAACTGATCGCCGGACGGGTCCCCGCCGAGGCCTTCCAGCTCGCCATCGAGTACGACCCCCGGCCGCCCTTCGACTCGGGCTCGTACGCCAAGGCCTCCGACGCGGCGAAGGCCTACCTGGCGCACCGCCGGGAGCAGCCGCGGCGCCCGTAGCGGTGCCTACGGCGCGAAGGTGAACTTCGGCCTCGGCTTGAGGCTCTTGAGGCAGAGCAGGTACTTGTCGCTGCCGTGCTTGTAGGTGAAGTAGCTGTCGGCGTCGGGGTACTTCCGGCACTCCGTCTCACCGTCGTTGGAGTCGTCCGCCCGGCCCACGACCCGGGCGTCGGCCTGCGGGTCGGAGCAGGGAACCACCTTGAGGTCCGGGTTCTTGTCGTCCAGACCGGGGATGGCGATCACGTTGCTGTTGTGGACGCAGTCGCCGGCCTTGGCGAACTCGGGGTCGTCCTTCAGGAGCACGAAGAGCAGCGTGGCCAGGACGGCGGGGATGAGCACCCCGACGATCGTGGGCCGCAGGTACACCGGCTTGCCCGGGTCCATCGGCGTGCCGGGGGCGCCGGGCACCGGCTCGGCGAGCTTGTTGATCTTCGAGCGCTGCGGGATGTTGAGCAGCATGACGATCGGATTGATGATCATCGACGGGATGCCCCACCAGCCCTGCCACAGGCTGTCGGAGGTCATCTCCCGGTGCGTGGCGATGCCGCAGTCGCGGCAGTACGGGCCCCGGCGCTTGAGGTAGCGCAGGACGACGATGAAGCCCTGGTGCCCGCGGATCGTGGCGTTCACGGCCGGGACGGAGCCGCAGACGGCGCAGGTGAGCTGCCCCTCGCCGTAACCGGGCGCCGCTCCCTCAACCGGGACGGCGGAGGCGGTCTCCGTGGGCGCAGCGGGTGCAGCGGGAGCAGCGGGAGCAGCGGGAGCAGCAGGCGCAGCAGGCGCAGCGGGTGCAGCGGGTGCGGTGGCTTCGGCGGGCCCGGTGGCGTCGGGCAGCTCGGCAGACTGAGTGGAAATGGTGGATCCCCCGTGGTGATCAAGAAAGTTCGCCGGGGAAACCTATCGCCCCTCGAACACCAAGACCGGGCCATGGGGGCGCCAAGGAACGGAAGGTCACCGAACCGTGATCCCAAATCGGTCGTTCGCCGTCGAATTCCGGCGGCGGCGCCCGCCCCAAGGCCCCCGGCATCCCGGGCTCCCCTGACTCCCCTGACTCCCCTGGCTCAGTGGTACCAGGTGCGGATCTTGGCCGCGGTCTCCCGGACGTCGGCGTTCCCGGCGCGGATCCGGGCAGCCAGTTCGACGGCCTGCTTGGAGTCGGCCGTCACGATGACGCCGGAGGCGCTCAGGTAGGAGGCGGCCACCACGGCGGCGAAGTGCTCGTTGGCGGACTCCAGCGCCGGGACCCGGATCAGCTGGTGCATCAGGGCGGCCGCCCGCTGGTGCACGGCGCCGTAGACCGGCACCTCCATCACCTCGTCGGCGTGCCGGGCCACGGCGGCGGCCAGGGTGCCGTAGTCGGTGACGTCCGGGTCGCTGGGCAGGAACTGGTGCGCGATGTCGAGCAGCCAGACCCGGTCGATCCGCAGGATCACGCGGCGTCCGCCGTGGCGTCGCGGGTGCTGCGCGGGTACGGCCCGAACTCCTCCTCGAACGCGGGCCCCCAGGCCTGGGCGAAGTGGGCGGCGGCGGTCAGGAACCGCTCGCGCCGCTCGTCCGCCTCCTCCGCCAGCACCTTGCGCGCGTAGTCGGGCAGGCTCATCCCGGCGGCCTCCGCGCGCTGCTCCAGGGCCTCGTGCACGGCGTCGTCCAGTCGGACGTTCAACTGCTTCATGGCGGTGAGCGTAGCCCCAGCTACGGATCGCTACAAGGCGGCCTCGGCGCTCCGGCCGCTGCCACGGGACGCCGCCGGGCCGTGTTCGACCCGGACCTCCAGGGCGGGCCAGTGCGCCGCCCACCGGGCCAGCCGCTCCGCGTCGGGGAGGCCCGGCGGGACCAACGCGGCGTCCGGGTGGAAGGTCACGCAGGTGCCGGTGGTGCCGTCGGGCTCGATCGGGTCGAGGCCGGTGACGGGGAGGCCGTGCTGGTAGCGCTGCGTCCAGGCGCCGTTGAGCCGGCGGTTGGTGTGCAGCAGCCGGGTGCTGAGCGCCGCGACCACCGACATGCCCCGGCGCGGGTGCCCGTCCGGGAGCAGCTCCGCGCCGGGGTCGTCGAAGAAGCGCAGGTCCTTGGTCGCCATGACCG
Source organism: Kitasatospora sp. NPDC059827 (assembly GCF_042731675.1). NCBI lineage: Bacteria > Bacillati > Actinomycetota > Actinomycetes > Kitasatosporales > Streptomycetaceae > Kitasatospora > Kitasatospora sp. NPDC059827. The sequence continues at coordinate 67,365 of NZ_JBHWIV010000020.1, forward strand.
GCTTCTTGACCGCCTCGCCGTGCTCGTCGACCCGGGTGTCGGTGCCCCGACCGTCGTCGCGGACCGAGACCGCGCCGTCGGCGTGCAGGGTGACCACGCACCGGCCGGCGCCGCGCGCGGCCGCCTCGTCACCCGGGTACGCGAGCACCTCCAGCACCAGGTGCGCCACCCCGCCCGGCGCCAGGCCGGCCGCCCCCGCGCGGATCCCGGCGAGGTGCTCGACGTCCACGGCGGCCGCCCAGTCGTGAGTGGTGTTGGTCCAGCTGTCCTTCGGGGTCGCGTCCATCCGAGGAGTATGCCCCAGCGCCCAGCGGCCGCCCACCATGGCTGTCAAACACCGGCCGACCCCCAACACGCCTCGCCGGTACGGAAGTTGCCGGACGGCCGCACGGGGGCGTCCGCTCAACCGGTGACGAGCCGTCGGCCGCTGATCTCGGCCGGGCGGATCCGGACCCAGCGGGGCCGGTCGCCGCCGGCCCAGGGGGCGGCGCCGGGCAGCGCGTCGAGGCGGTGCAGTTCGGCCGGGTCGTCGACGTACCGCGCCGTGCCGAGGGCGAGCACGCTCCAGCCGCGCCCCAGGTACTCGTCGATGCGGTCGACCTGGAAGGACACCTGTGCCCCCGACTCCGGCGCGGTGGCGGTGCGTTCACCGGTGCGGTAGGCGAAGGAGGCCTGGTCGACCACGTAGTTGACGGGGTAGACCGCCGGGCCCGGGCGCACCGGCAGGCCGATCCGGCCGATCCCGTGGGTGCCGACCAGCTCCCAGCACTCGGCGTCGGTGAGGTCGAGCAGGCGGGGCCGGGGGCCCGGCCCTTCGTGGCCGGGCGGGGCGTCCGCGCGGCCGGCCACGAGCTCCTCCCGGCTGAGGCCGAGAACGGCGGCGATCCGGACGAAGCCGCCGGGGTCGAAGGCGGGGCCGGCTTCGAGCAGGTGGCGCAGGTACTGCGGGGCCATCGCGGCCCGCTGGGCCAGGGCGTCCTCGGTGAGGCCGAGTTGACCGAGGCGTTCGGCGATCCGACGGGCCACGGCGGTGGGGTCGGGATCAGGGGTGGGATCGGCGGTGGGATCGGGGGCGTCGTTCACGGTGGTGGCTCCTCGGCTCGCCAAGGGGGGTGCCCGGACCGGTGTCCGGGCGGTGACCAGGCCGGATCCATCCAAGCGTCCGGCCCACCCCGAGTCGAGGAACGGCGGCGCCCCGTGCGTGTCGGGGCGCCCCGGGGCGGGCCCACGGAACCCCGACCTTGATCACCCGTCCGCCGCCTGCGATCATCCCTCTGACGCGGACTCAAGTCCGCGTCGCACAACGGGGAACAACGGGGAAGCAAGGAGACACATCCGTGATCGTCGTGACGGGTGCCACCGGTACGGTCGGCTCGAAGATCGTCGTCGGACTGCGCGAACGCGGCCTGGCGGTGCGGGCCCTGGTGCGCGGCGGGTCGGCGGGCCCGGCCGAGTGGGACGCGGGGGTCGAGCGGGTCGCCGCCGACTTCACCGACCCGGCCTCGCTGGACGCCGCCCTGGACGGGGCCGACACCGTCTACCTGCTGGTCGCCGTGCACCCGGAGATGGCCCAGCACGAGCGCAACGTGATCGACGCCGCCGTGCGCACCGGCCGCCGCCCGCGGATCGTGCTGCACGCGGCCGCCGGCGTCGAGTACCGGCCGGAGGGGGTGCGCTTCGTCGGCTCGCACGTCACGGGCCTGGACCACCTCAAGGACTCCGGCCTGCCGTGGACCGTCCTCGGCCCGAACGGCTTCCACCAGAACTTCCTCGGCACGGCCCCGACCGTCAAGGCCGGCCACCTGGCCGTGCCGGGCGGCGAGGGCGCGGTGGCGTACGTGGACGCCCGGGACGTCGCGGCGGCCGCCGTCGAGGTGCTGGCCACCGAGGGCCACGAGGGCGCGGTCTACACCCTGACCGGACCGGCCGCGCTCACCCACGACGAGGTGGCCGAGCAGCTGTCCGCCGTCGCGGGTCACCCGGTCGCCTACGCCGCGCTCACCCCGGAGGTCGCCCTCGACGGCCTGCTGAACATGGGCTGGGACCAGTGGCGGGCCGAGGGCATGGTCGAGCTGTACGGGCTGTACGCGGCCGGGCTGGCCTCGACGGTCAGCCCGGACGTCGAGAAGCTGACCGGCCGTCCGCCCCGCTCCTTCGCCGAGTTCGCCGCCGAGCACGCGGACGCCTTCCGCGCCTGAGCCACCCGCGCCGTTCCCGTCCCCGGGCACCCGGGGACGGGAACGGGGACGGGGACGGACCACCGCCCCCGGCACCACCTCCCCCGGCGCCGCCGCAGATCGTCAACTCACCGTCAAGATCCCTGCACAGCCCTTACCGTGCCGTCCGGCCGGGCGCATACTGTGCTGCGCGCGGCGAGCGCCCGGCGACAGGGCCACACCGGACCCGGCCCGGCCGCACCGCGACGGGGAGCAGGTGGAACTGGCGTGACAGCACTCGTGATCGTCGCCGTGGTCGTCCTCTTCTTGCTGACGACCGGCGTGCGGGTGGTCCAGCAGTACGAGCGTGGTGTGGTGTTCCGGCTCGGCCGGGTGCGCGGGACGGTCCGCGAGCCGGGCCTGACGCTGCTGATCCCGGTGCTCGACAAGATGCGCAAGGTGAACGTCCAGGTGGTCACCATGCCGGTGCCCACCCAGGAGGGCATCACCAAGGACAACGTGTCGGTGAGCGTGGACGCGGTGCTGTACTTCCGCGTGATCGAGCCGATCAGGGCCACCGTGGACGTGCAGAACTACAACTTCGCCATGCTGCAGGTCGCCCAGACCTCGCTGCGCTCGATCATCGGGAAGAGCGAGCTGGACGACCTGCTGTCCGGCCGGGAGAACCTCCACCACGACCTGGAGGTCATGCTGGAGAGCCCCGCGTCGGGCTGGGGCGTGCACATCGACCGGGTGGAGATCAAGGACGTCAGCCTGCCCGACTCGATGAAGCGCTCGATGGCCCGCCAGGCCGAGGCGGACCGCGAGCGCCGGGCCCGTATCATCACCGCGGACGGCGAGTTCCAGGCCGCCGCCAAGCTCGCCGAGGCGGCGGCCACGATGTCCGCGACGCCGGCGGCCCTCCAGCTGCGCATGCTGCAGACGGTGGTCGAGGTGGCGGCGGAGAAGAACTCGACGCTGGTGCTGCCGTTCCCGGTGGAGATGCTGCGGTTCTTCGAGGCCTCCGCGAACCGGCTCACCGAGGGAGCCCCGGCGGCCCCCGCGCCGGCCGTCCCACCGGCCCCCGCACCGGCCGTTCCGCCGCAGGCACGCGACGCCGAACCCGCCGCCCCGGCCGACGGCAGCTGACGTCCGGCCAGCCCGGAAAGTTCCCGGGCCGGCCATAGCTTGGCTCTATGAGGTCATAGATCGACACCGCCTACACCTCCGCGCGACCAGCGGGTTGGCTGCAAGGGTCCAGACCATTCGGCCCGCTCCGTCCACCCGGAGGATTCACCCGCATGACCCGCTCGATCCGAGTCGCCATCGTCGGAGCCGGCCCCGCCGGGATCTACGCCGCCGACGCCCTGCTCAAGTCCGACGCCGCGAAGGCGCCCGGCGTCTCGATCGACCTGTTCGAACGGATGCCGGCCCCGTTCGGCCTGATCCGCTACGGCGTGGCCCCCGACCACCCGCGGATCAAGGGCATCGTCACCGCCCTGCACCAGGTCCTCGACAAGCCCCAGGTCCGCCTGTTCGGCAACGTCGACTACCCGACCGACCTCACCCTGGACGACCTGCACCGCCACTACGACGCCGTGGTCTTCTCCACCGGCGCGATGGCGGACCGCTCGCTCGACCTGCCGGGCATCGACCTGGACGGCTCCTACGGTGCCGCGGACTTCGTGTCCTGGTACGACGGCCACCCGGACGTGCCGCGCACCTGGCCGCTGGAGGCCGAGAAGGTCGCCGTCCTCGGCGTCGGCAACGTCGCCCTGGACGTCGCCCGGATCCTCGCCAAGACCGCCGACGAGCTGCTGCCCACCGAGATCCCCCCGAACGTGTACGAGGGCCTCAAGGGCAACCGCGCCGTCGAGGTCCACGTCTTCGGCCGCCGCGGCCCGGCCCAGGCCAAGTTCAGCCCGATGGAGCTGCGCGAGCTGGACCACTCGCCCACCATCGAGGTCATCGTCAACCCCGAGGACATCGAGTACGACGAGGGCTCGATCGCCGAGCGCCGCGCCGTCAAGCACGTCGACCTGGTCGCCGCCACCGTCGAGAACTGGGCGATCCGCGACGTCGGCGACCGCCCCCACCGGGTCTACCTGCACTTCTTCGAGTCCCCGGTCGAGGTCCTCGGCGAGGACGGCAAGGTCGTCGGCCTGCGCACCGAGCGCACCGAGCTCGACGGCACCGGCAACGTGCGCGGCATCGGCCGGCACACCGACTGGGACGTCCAGTCGGTCTACCGCGCCGTCGGCTACTACTCCGACGAGCTGCCCAAGCTGCCCTTCGACCCGGTCTCCGGCACCGTGCCGCACCAGGCCGGCCGCGTCCTGGACGGCGACGGCTCGCACGTCACCGCCGTCTACGTCACCGGCTGGATCAAGCGCGGCCCGGTCGGCCTGATCGGCCACACCAAGGGCGACGCCAACGAGACCGTCGCCTGCCTGCTGGAGGACCACGCCACCGGCCGGCTGCCCGGGGCCACCGAGCCCGACCCGGCGGCGATCGAGGACCACCTGCGCGCCCGCGGCGTCCGCTACACCACCTGGGACGGCTGGAAGCAGCTCGACGCCCACGAGCGGGAGCTCGGGCAGGCCGAGGACCGCGAGCGCGTCAAGGTCGTCGAGCGCGACGACATGCTGCGCCACAGCGGGGCCTGAGGCACGTCGGCGGTCACCGGCGGACGATCGGCAGCAGCACCTCGTCGACGATCTCCGCCGGGTCCAGCTCCACGGCGCCCCCGCCGCACAGCTTGATCCGGTAGAGCATCAGCGCCGGCACCACGTCGGTGACCAGCGGGCTGACCGCCCCGGGGCGGACCTCGCCCCGGGCGGTGCCCCGGTCGAGGACCTCGGCGATCAGCGCGGTGGTCGGGTCGACCACCCGCTCCTGCACCAGCTCCAGGAAGACCCGGGCCCGCTGGTGGTCGATCTCGCTCATGATGGCGCGGACGGCGGCGCCCAGGTCGCTGAACATCGCGGCGCGCAGCCCGGCCACCACCTCCAGGAGGTCCCCGCGCAGGCTCCCGGTGTCCGGGGCCGGCCGGGCCGGGGGCAGGGCGGCCCGCAGCGCGTCCATCACCAGCTCCTCCTTGGAGGACCACCGCCGGTAGAGGGCGGCCTTGCCGGTCTGCGCGGCGGCGGCCACGCCCTCCATGGTCAGCCGGGCGTAGCCGTCGGTGGTGAGCTGCTGCAGGGCCGCCCCGTAGATGGCGCTCTCCAGCGCCTCCCCGCGCCGACGGACCGGGGTGCCGGCCGCGTGCACGGTCCCGCCCTCGGCGGTTCGGACTTCAGCGGACATCGCTGCACACCTTCCGGGGACTCCCTGTTCACCAGGCCTACGGCCAATGTTAGTGAACGAATCCGTTCCCTCCCAAGCACCGTCCGCGGTTCGGCCCCCGGGACCGGTCTGCGGTCCCGGGGGCCGTCGGGGCACGGGCTCAGCGGTCGGCCCGGTAGGCGTTGAGCTTGCTCAGCGGGCCGTAGCTGCCGTCGGCGTAGACCGGCTGCATCTGCGGGTCGTCATGTGCTTCATGGTGCTCAAGTCCCTCTGCTGGATGGTGCAGTTCGTCCGGCGCCTCGACGAGGCCGCCGACGCCACCAACTGGCGCACCGGCCACCACCGGCCGCACATCCCATGAAGCAATCAGCTGACCCGTATACCTACGGATTCGGTTCGTGCGCCGCCCCTGCTCTGTTGGAGCGACTCCCGGGCCCGTCGCCCGGCCGTCGGCGGGCGATTCCGCTACCAACGAGGGACGCCCCTATCGAAAGGCGGCCCCTTCGTGCCCGTACCCACCACCTTCGACCAGAGCGCGACCGGCTACAGCCTCGCCCACGCCTACTGGCTGGCCAAGGCCGCAGACCTCGCCTACCAGAACGACGCCACCATCGACCGGCAGGCCCGGGACTGGGGCTTCGACACCGTGCGCCACCACCAGACCAGCTTCACCCCGCCGTTCCCGCTCCAGGACACCCAGGCCTACACCATGGCGAGCGACCGCATGATCGTGGTCGCCTTCCGCGGCACCGAACCCAAGGAGATCCGCGACTGGCTCACCGACTCCACCACCCCGCCCTGGCCCGGCCCCGCCGGCACCGGCTACGTCCACTACGGCTTCGGCGAAGCGCTGGAGTCGATCTTCCCCGACGTCCTCAAGACCCTCATCGAACTGCGCACCGACGACCAGACCGTCTGGCTCACCGGCCACAGCCTCGGCGGCGCCCTCGCCATGCTCGCCGCCGCCCGCCTCCACCTGGAGGACCCCCGGCTGACGGCCGACGGCGTGTACACCTTCGGCCAGCCCCGCACCTGCGACCGGCTCCTCACCGCCGCGTACGACCAGGCCTTCCAGGGCCGGAGTTACCGCTTCGTCAACAACAACGACATCGTCCCGCAGCTGCCGCCCGAGCCGGCCTTCACCCACGTCGGCGCCCTGCGCTTCATCGACGCGGCGGGGACCGTCCACGAGGGCGCCAGCGGCCTGATCTCCGGCCTCGCCAACCGGGCCAAGGGCCTGACCTCCGCCGCCTTCGAGCCCACCGGCGAAGGCGCCCGCGACCACTTCCTGCGCAACTACCTGACAGCCCTGGAGAAGAACCTGTGAGCACCCGCCTCGCCAAGACCGCCCTCGCCCTGCTGCTGACCGTCGGCCTCGCCCCGGCCGCCGTACCCGCGCACGCCGTCACGGCCACCCGGGCCCCGGCCGCGCTCCTCCAGCCGCCGCTGCCGCTCGACGCGTTCCCCCTGCAGGTCGCCCGGGCCTGCGACATCTGGCGCGAACTCAGCTGGCCGGCTACCCCTGAACCCGTCAACTACCAGCTGCCGGAAGGCGGTTACATCCGCGGCGGCAACCCGTACGGCAACCGCAGCGGCGACCTGCCGCACGCCACCACCTACCACGAGTACGACGTCAACCCCCGCCTCACCGCCAACACCCACCGGGACGCCGAGCGCCTCGTCCGCGACACGGCGACCCACCGGGTCTACTACAGCGACGACCACTACACCGACTTCCGCGAGATCGACGGCGGCTGCTGACCCGCCGCCCGCCCCGGGCACCCGCCGCCACCGCGACGGGTGCCCGCTTCCGTGTGCGGCGCCCGTACGGGCGGCACGCCGTGCGGGGCGGGCGGGCCCCGGCGAGACTCGGTCGCAGGGCGGGGGCCAGCACCATGAGCAACCCAAAGGAGCGGTCATGCCGGAGCCCGAGCCGCCGGACACGCCCCCGCGGCAGGGCGGCGGCCCCACCCTGCGCGAGGTGCTGCTGCACCGGGGCTACCTCGGGCTGCTGCTGGTCGCGGTGCTGGTCGGCGTCCCGATCTCGCTGGTCGCCTTCGGGTTCGTCGGCCTGGAGCACGAACTCCAGCACTGGATCTGGGAGAGCCTGCCGGACGCCGCCGGGTTCGCCCGGGCGCCCTGGTGGTGGCCGCTGCCCGCGCTGGCGCTGGCCGGGCTGCTGCTCGCCCCGATCGTCACCCGGCTGCCCGGGCGCGGCGGCCACGTGCCGGTGGACGGGCTCGGCGGCGCGCCCAGCCTGCCCCGGGACGTGCCGGGGGTGGTGCTGGCCGCGCTCGTCGGCCTGCCGCTCGGTGCGGTGCTCGGCCCGGAGGCGCCGCTGATGGCGCTGGGCGGCGGGCTCGCGCTGCTCGCCGTCCGGGCGCCCGTCCGGGCCCGGAACCCGCGGGTCGTCCCGGTGCTGGGCACGGCCGGGGCCGCGGCGGCGATCTCGACGATCTTCGGCAGCCCGCTGGTGGCCGCGGTGATGATGATCGAGGCGGCCGGGCTCGGCGGCCCCCAGCTGGTCGCGCTGGTCCTGCCCTGCCTGCTCGCCAGCGGCGTCGGCGCCCTGGTGTTCACCGGCTTCGGGCACTGGACCGGCCTGTCGATCGGCGCGCTCTCGCTGCCGCACGTGCCCGCGACCGGCACCCCCGATCCCGGGGACTTCCTGTGGGGGGTGCCGCTGGCGGTCGCGGTCACGCTGGTCTGCGTGGCCGGGCAGACGCTGGGCCGACGGGTCAAGGCCTTCACGGGCACCGCGACCGCCCCGCGGACGGCGCTGCGCACCGCCGTCCGCACGGTCGGCTGCGCGGTCGCGGTCGGCGCCTGCCTCACCGCGTACGCGCTGCTCACCGGCCGCTCGCCGGAGGAGGCCGCGCTCTCCGGCCAGGCCACCCTGGGCGCGCTCGCTGCCGACCCGGCGGCCTGGCCGATCGGCGCGCTGCTGGCGCTGGTGCTGTGCAAGACGCTCGGCTGGGGCATCGCGCTGGGCAGCCTGCGCGGCGGGCCGATCTTCCCCGCCGTCCTGATCGGCGCCGCCCTAGGCGTGGCCTGCGCGCCGCTGCCGGGCCTGGGCACCGCACCGGCGCTGGCCGCCGGACTGGCCGCCTCCGGCGCGGCCGTGACCAGGCTGCCGGTGACCAGTACGGTGCTGGCCACGATGCTGCTGGGCGGGCAGGCGGCGAACGCGATGCCGCTGCTGATCGTCTCCGCCGTGACGGCCTTCCTCACCGCCGAACTGCTGCGCGGCCGGGCCGGGCCCGCCCCGGGGGCAGCGACCCCGGCACCGGTCGACCCGGCCTGACGTCCCCGTCCGGCGGGCTCGTCAACGTTCGGTGCCGTGGCTACCCCTCCGGGGGACGGAAGGTGAACATTCGCCGATTCCCCGGCCCCGCACCCGGCGCGTGGGCGATAACGGAGGGGCTCCTGGCCGACCCCACCCGAGGAACCGCCCATGCCCATCGCCCAGTACGGCGTGCTCGCCGCCACCGCCGTCGACCGCCGCCGCGAGGGCGCCACCGGCACCCCGCACTACCAGATCCACCTGCGCGACGCCGCCGGCACCGACTACCGCGCGGCCGTCAACGTGCTCTCCCAGCAGGCCCCTTCGAACCTGCTCTACTTCGCCGACGAGAACTTCCGGCACCCGGTGACCGCCCTCCTCCCGGCCGCCGGCAGCGGCTGGACGGCGCTGAACTCCCGCCCGGGCACGGCGAGTCTGGACTTCGTCCGCGGCAAGCTGTTCGACCACGCGGCGATGCACGTACTGCCGCCCGACCTCCCCGGCCCGGACAACGACCTCGCCGACCTGCTCGACCACTACGTGCAGCACGCCATCGCCGACCCGAACGCCGCCCTGTACGTGTTCGGCCAGCGCTTCGGGCCCGAACCCGGCGTCCCCGACAAGGTGTTCGGCTTCCTGCCCGGCAACGGCGTGCACGACGTGCACATGAACCAGGGCAACAGCGGCCAGTTCCGCGGGGACGACGGGGTGTACCAGGACGGCGCCCTGCTGATCCACCTGCCGGACGAGAACCGCTGGGCGGCGGTGTTCCTCGCCTTCCAGTCCCAGTCCTGGCACACCGACGACCGCACCGGCCACGGCCTGCCGGGTTCCGTCCCGCACCCCGGCCGGGCCCCGCAGGACTCCCCCAACAGCCAGGTGTAGCTGCCTCCGCCGGATCAGGTGGTGATCGGCGGATTGGGCCGGGTCAGCCCGCGGTCGTAGGCGAAGATCACGGCCTGCACCCGGTCCCGGGCGCCGATCTTCGCCAGCACCCGGCTGACGTGCGTCTTGACGGTCGATTCGGCCAGCACCAGCCGCTGGGCGATCTCGTTGTTCGTCCAGCCCTGGGCGATGGCCACCAGGATCTCCCGCTCGCGCTCGGTCAGCGCCTCCAGCCTCGGGTCCTCGACGGGCGCCGCGCCGACCGGGCGGACCGGCAGGTGGTGGGCGTAGGCGTCGAGCAGCCGCCGGGTGATCGCCGGGGCCACCACGGCGTCGCCCTCGGCGACGGCGCGGATCCCGGCGAGCAGTTCCTCCGGCCGCGCGTCCTTGAGCAGGAAGCCGCTGGCCCCGGCGCGCAGCGCGGCGTGCGCGTACTCGTCCAGGTCGAAGGTGGTGAGGACCAGGATGCGCGAGCGCCCGCCCTCGGCGACGATCCGGCGGGTGGCCTCGATGCCGTCCATGCCGGGCATCCGGATGTCCATCAGGACGACATCGGGCCGCAGGTCGGCGGCGAGCCGGACGGCCTCGGCGCCGTGCGCGGCCTCGCCGACCACCTCGGTGTCGGGCTGGCTCTCCAGCAGCATCCGGAAGCCGTAGCGCTGCAGTGGCTGGTCGTCCACGATGAGGACGGTGGTCACGGGTGGCCGCCTGTCGGGTCGGGGGTGAGGTCCAGGACGGCCTCCACGGTCCATCCTGCCCCAGGGCCGGGGCCCGCCGTGACGCTCCCGCCGTACAGGGCGGCGCGTTCGCGCATCCCGGCCAGGCCGTGGCCCTCGCCGTCCGGGCGCGCCGGCGGGCGGGTGCCGCCGGGCGGGCCGGCGTCCTGGACGCGCACCCGCAGCCGGGTGGCGTCGACGGTCAGGGTGACGTGCGCCCGGGTGTCCGCTCCGGCGTGCCTGAGGGTGTTGGTGAGGGCCTCCTGGACGATCCGGTAGGCCATCAGCTGGACGCCGCGGTCCAGCCGGTCCGGGTCGCCGGAGACGGTGTACACCACCTGGGGGCCGGCGGCGCGGATCCGGGCGCACAGGCCGTCCACGTCGGCGATGCCGGGCTGGGGGTTGAACTCGGCGGCCTGGTCGGCCTGGTCGCGCAGCACGCCGAGCATCCGGCGCAGCTCGCCGAGCGCCTGGCGGCTGGTCTCGCCGATCAGCTGCAGCGCCTCCCGGCCGCGCTCGGGGTGGGTCTGGGCGGCGTAGGCGCCGCCGTCGGCCAGGGTGACGATCACGGACAGGTTGTGGCCGATGATGTCGTGCATCTCGCGCGCCACCCGGGTGCGTTCGGTGGCGGTGGCCAGCCGGCTGCGCTGGTCGCGCTCGATCTCCAGCCGGGCCGCCCGCTCGCGCAGCCCGGCCAGCTGGGCGCGGCGGATGCGCACCGCGATGCCCAGGGCGACGCCCGCGGTGGCGGCGCTGACCAGGAAGAACAGGGCGTCCCCGACCGGCAGTCCACCGCCGGACACCTCGACCGCGGCCAGCGCCATCGCCCCGACCATCAGCAGGCAGGACCAGGCCAGGTGCCGCAGCCGACCGTGCAGGGCCAGGCTGTAGAGCGCCACCAGCAGGGCCGCGTCGGCGCGCAGGCCCACGCCCAGCGACCACTGCAGGACGAACACCGCCAGGATCACCGCGAAGGCCACCGTGGGCCGGCGGCGGCGCCACAACAGCGGCAGCACCAGACCGGCCTGGAGGAGCAACGTCCACGGCAGCGGCAGTCGGACCAGGTTGAGCCGGTGCTCGTGCGGCCCGATGTCCCCGTGTCCGGCGTCCCCGTGGCCGGGGAACAGGTCGGGCAGGCCGAACATCAGGAACACCACGGCGACCACGGCGGCGTCCAGCACCCACGGGTGGGCGCGGTCCGCCTCGCGCAGCCGCTGGCCGATCCGGGCCAGTCGGGCGAACAGCGGGTGGCCGGACAGCGCGTCGGTGGTCGCGAACGGGCCGGCGGAGGCGGAGTGGTCCTCGCTCACCGGGGGTTCTCCCTGCTGGTCGGGGGCGGACGGACGGAACGGTGCGGCGCCGGTGAAGGACCGGCGCCGCACCGCGAGTCTCCCAGGCGCCGGGGCGCCGAGGCCGGACAGGGCCAAGGCTCAGGCGTCGCTGCGCACCAGCCGGACGGCGGCACCGGCGAGCGCCAGCACCGTCCAGCCGAGGAAGACCAGCAGGCCGGCCGTCGGCGAGAGGGTGGTCGAGTCGTGGTGCAGGGCGAACATCGCCTCACCGGCGTGGCTGGGCAGGTACGGGCTGATGTGGCCCTGCCAGTCCGTGGGGAGCAGCGAGGTCAGGCCGGGGATCAGCATCAGCGAGGCGACCAGCACGGCGATGCCGCCGGCCACCGAGCGCAGCAGGGCGCCGAGGGCCACCCCGATCACGCCGACCAGGCCCAGGTAGAGCCCGGCGCCGAGCAGGCCGCGCACCACGCCGGTGTCGGAGAGGGTCATCGCCGCCCGGGTGCCGGACAGGATGCCGCTGTCGGCGGTGAAGGTGACGAAGACCCCGACGGTGCCGAGCACCAGCGCGATCACGCCGTACACCGCCGCCTTGGACCACAGCACCGGCAGGCGGCGCGGCACGGCGGCCAGGGTGGAGCGGATCATGCCGGTCGAGTACTCGCCGGCCGCGACCAGCACGCCGAGGACGCCGAGCGCCAGCTGGGCGAAGTTGGTGCCGAACAGGGACAGGCTGAGCGCGCCGGCGTCGGCGAAGTCCCGGTCCATCGGGCGGCCGGAGGTGAGCCGCGACTTGAACTGGAAGGCCGCGATCAGGCCGAAGGCGACCAGGAACAGCAGGGCCAGGCCGAGGGTGATCCAGGTGGAGCGCAGCGACCACAGCTTGGCCCACTCGGAGCGCAGCACGCGCGCGGCCGTCACCTTGTAGGCGGGGCCGGCGGGGCGCTGTCCGGCGGGCACGGCCGTCTGGCTGGGGGCGATCGTGGTCATGCCGCGCTCCTCTGGGTGTCGGCGGTGCTCTCGACGGTGGTGGTGCCGTGGTACTCGACGGCGTCCCGGGTCAGCTCCATGAAGGCCTCCTCCAGGGAGACCGTGCGCGGGGTGAGTTCGAACACGGCGATGCCGTGCTCGGCGGCGGTCAGGCCGATCTCGCGGGCCGTCCGCCCGGTGACCAGGAGCTCCTCCGAGCCGGAGCGGCCGGTGATCTCGACGTCCGGTCCGGCGAGCGCCGAGCGCAGCCGGGTCGGGTCGGCGCTGGCGACCTTGACGACGTCGCCGCCGGCCTGCTGGACGAGCTCCTGGACGGTGGTGTCGGCGAGCAGCCGGCCCCGCCCGACGATGATCAGGTGGTCGGCGACCAGCGAGACCTCGCTCATCAGGTGCGAGGAGACGAAAACGGTGCGGCCCTCGGCGGCGAGCGAGGTGAGCAGGTTGCGGATCCAGAGCACGCCCTCGGGGTCGAGCCCGTTGACCGGCTCGTCCAGCATCACCGTGGCCGGGTCGCCCAGCAGGGCGGCCGCGATGCCGAGCCGCTGGCCCATGCCGAGCGAGAACGCCCCGGCGCGCTTGCGGGCCACCGACTGGAGGCCGGTCAGCTCGATGACCTCCTCGACCCGGCGGCGCGGGATGCCGTGGGTGTGGGCCTGGGCCATCAGGTGGTTGAACGCCGAGCGGCCGGGGTGGATCGACTTGGCCTCCAGCAGCGCGCCCACCTCCTGCAGCGGAGCGGCGTGCTCGGCGTACCGGCGGCCGTTGACCCGGACCGACCCGCTGGTGGGCGCGTCCAGTCCGACGATCATCCGCATCGTGGTCGACTTCCCCGCCCCGTTGGGGCCGAGGAACCCGGTCACCGCGCCCGGCCGGACCGTGAAGTCCAGCCCGTCCACGGCGGTCTTCTCCCCGTACCGCTTCGTCAGCTGGTGCGCCTCGATCATCGCTAGCCCTTACGTTCAGGGGCCGGGCCCTCCCGGCCGCCCACGGTTCCACGCTAGGGCCCGGCGGGGCCCGAACCGCGGCACTGCGGACTGATCATCGGACGCCGCGTAGTACCGCGGTACCACACCGTCGCCCTACTCGCGGAAAAGCGGTTTCGCCGACCGCGCCCGCTCGCCGAGGATGGCGGGATGGACGATCGGAGCGTGACCCTGCGTCGGATGACCCCGGCCGAGTACCAGTCGGCCACCGAGATCCGGGAGGCAGAGACCGTCCGGCAGCTCGCCGAGCGGATGCCGGAGGAGCTGGCCCGCGCACACACCCGTCAGGGCACCGCGAGGTTCCTCCCGGACGGCCTGGACACCGCGGGCCACCACCTGGTGGTAGCGGAGGACGGGTCGGGGCGCACCGTCGGCACCGCCTGGATCGGCCCCGACCCGCGCGCCGGGGCCGGTGTCTCCACCTCCGCCTGGCTCTACCACCTCCGCGTCCTCCCCGAGTTCCGCCGCCAGGGCTACGGCGCGGCCGTCCTCGCCGCCGCCGAACGGCTCGCCGTGCGCCTGGGCAGCACCGACCTCGCCCTCAACGTCTTCGGCGGCAACGAGGCGGCCATCGCCCTCTACCGGCGCGGCGGCTACGGCGTCACGGCGATGTACCTGAACAAGTCCCTCCGCGAGTAGCCCGGCGGCCCCTTGCCGTGGCGGACAACTACCCTGTGGCGGGCGGCCGTCGGGCTTGTTCCTGGCCGTCGGAGTCGTTCGGGGCCGGCGGGGTTGCTCGGACCGTACACGGGACGTCAGGGGGAGGCGCGGATGGAGATCTGCGGGGAGTGCGGTGCGCGGGGGTGCCCGGAGCTGTTCCACCGGCTGCTGGCGCTGGACCACTCGCGGGCGGAGCCGTGGGGGCCGTTGCACGCGGTGTCGGTGTCCTGCTTCCTGTTGCAGCATCCGGGCCGACTGCCCGGGGACGGCGGGGCGGGTGCCCGGGGGATGCTGCGGGCGTACCTCGACGGCGGGTTGCCGGCGGTGGAGCGGCTGGTCGGGCGGGCGCGCCGGGCGAACTCACACCGGGTGACGGGCGGGGCTGCCCCGGGCGGGGCGGCACATCCCGCCCAGGAGGCGCCGCGGGGCGGGTTCGCGGTGACGATCGAGCAGGTCGCGGTGGACGGGGCGTTCCCGGCCGAGGGGTTCGCGGAGCGGGTCGGGGTGTGGGCGTCGGTGACGCTCGCGGCCTGGGGATGCGACGGAGCGTAGCCGCGGCGGGACCGGAACGGGACCGTGGCCCCATGCGCATGGGTCAGCCCGGGCGGTGCCATGGAGGGGCGGGTCGACCGGCCTGCGGAACCCTCCCGGAGGACACCATGAACGCCAGATCGGTCAACCCGGTGGCCGTCGCCGCCGGAGCTGCCGGAGTCGTCGTCCTCGCGGCCGTGGTCGTCCGCGCCGCCCGGTGCTGCAGGGCCCGGGCGGAGGGCGAGGCGGCCGGGGAGGAGAAGCGCCGGGGCCACGCTCACAGCCCCGGCCATGGCCCCGGTCATGGTCACGGCCACGGCCACGGCCACGGCCACAAGCCGTGCCCCAATCCGCCGAACTGCTGACCCCGGTCCGGGCGCGCCCGGCGGCTCCCGTCAGCCCGCCGGATTGCGCGGCAGCACCGCGTGCACCCGGGTGCCCTGGCCGAGGCCCGCGACCGGGTGGACGGTGCAACTGCCGCCGATCTCCGCCGCCCGGTCGCTCATCGAGCGGAGCCCCACCCCCGGGTGGCCCGCGTCGCCGCGGCCGGGGCCCCGCCCGTCGTCCTCGACGGTGAGTTCCAGCCGCCCCGGGTCGACCAGGACGGTCACCGTGACGCTGGTCGCCCGGGCGTGCCGCAGCACGTTGTTGAGCGCCTCGGCGGTGATCCGGTAGACGGCGACCTCGACCGCGGCGGGCAGCTCGGGCAGCGGGTCCGGGGCGAACAGGGCGGTGACGGTGAGCCCGTCGCCGCTGAAGGTGTCGGCGAGGCGGCGCAGCGCGCGGCTCAGCCCGTAGTCGCCGAGCGCGGTGGGCCCGAGCCGGTCGGTGATCCGGCGGACCTCGCGGACGGCCGTGGCGAGGTCGTCGGCGACGTCCTCCAGGGCGGCCGCGAAGCGGGCCGGGTCGTCCACGGCGGCCGCGCCCTGGAGGCGCAGCCGCAGCCCGGCCAGCATCGGGCCGAGCCCGTCGTGGATGTCGCGGCGCAGCTGTCGGCGTTCCTCCTCCCGGGCGGCGACGATCTGCTCGCGGCTGGCCCGCAGGTCCTCCATCAGCTGGAGCGAGGCCACGGCGGGCGCGGCCTGGTCGGCGAGGGAGCGCAGGATGTCGCGGTCGCTGTCGTCGAGCGTGCGCTGGCCCGGGCGCGGGGAGACGGTGAGCCGGCCGATCTCGCTGCCGCGGTGGACCAGGGCGAAGCGTTCGCCGTCGTCGGGGTACTCCCCCACGGCGGCGAGCCGGCGTTCACCGCCGCGGGTGGAGACGGTCAGGTCGACGCCGGGCAGCCGCAGTTCGTCGCCGACCGTGGCGCACAGCACGGCGGGCACGTCCTGCGGGTCGACGGTCTGGCTGACCCGCCCGGCGAGGCTGCGCAGCACCTGGTACGGCTGGGCGCGGGCGCCGTAGTACCAGCGGTCGACGATGCCGGAGGCCCAGCGCACGCCCCTGGGCAGGCCACCGGCGAGCAGGAAGACCAGGGCGACCACGCACAGGGCTCCGAAGCCCCGGCCGGGCAGCAGCATGGTGGACAGCAGCCCGGCCAGCAGCACGAAGACGACCGCCAGCCCGGCGGCGACCAGCAGTCCGACCAGGATCCGGCGGGCCGAGCGGTCCAGCCGCCAGGAGCCGTCCCGCACCACCACGACGGCGAGGGTCAGCGTCCACAGCGCGGAGGCGGCCGCGTAGGCGGCGTAGGAGGCGGTGCTCTGGCCGTTGAAGTAGTAGCCGGCCTCGGCGCCGGCCCAGAGCAGGTAGACGGCGATCGCGACCAGCACGTGCTGGCGGCGGCGCCGGGGCACCCGGCGGGCGCGGGCCAGCGGGACGAGCACCACCAGGGCGGTCAGGGCGACCCACACGACCAGTTGGGTGATGTGCAGGGTGCCGTTGAAGTGCCGCAGCCAGTCGGCGACGGTGCTGTCGGCGAGCGGATTGGGGCGGCCGAACACGGTCGGCTGGTAGACGTAGTAGCTCGCCTGGGGCAGCATCCACAGGCCCACCGCGCCGACCGCGAGCCACCAGCGGCGGTCGGTCAGCCGGCCGTACGGGAGCCAGAGCGGCAGCGCCTGCCAGATCGTGCCGCTGACGGTGTAGCCGACCGACTTGAGCACGACCACGGCCCCGACGTAGCGCGGGTCGCTCACCTGCGTCCAGACCGGGGTCTCGGCGGCGAGCGGCAGGATCAGCGCGCCCCCGTACGCCAGCAGCATCCAGCCGAGCTCCAGACCGGGGCGGTGGGCGTGCAGCAGCACCCCGCCCGCGACGGCGGCGAGGCCGTAGCCGAGCACCGCCAGGTGCCGGGTCGGCTCGGCGATCCCCGGCGTGCCCAGGTGGCCCAGCACGTACCCGGCCCACAGACCGCCCGCCGCCAGGCAGACGAGCGCGCACAGCCCCGCCGTCGCCAGCTGCCGCTCCGCCCGCCCGGGCCGGGGCCGCCACCGGACGCTCCCCGCGCTCTCCGCACCCATGACCGACCTCTCTTCGCCCACGACCGGCCGCATGGCAGCAGTCTCGTCCACCCGGTGTCCCGGGCGCATGGGGCAGCGGCCCCGCGGGTGACGGACTGCGGGCGACCGGCGGCCCAGCGTCACGGAAGCGTGGGGGCCGTCGGCCTCGGTCCGGTCGACGGCCCCGACGGGTGGCGGCCCCAGCGGGTGGGGGCCTCAGCGGGTGGCGGCCTCAGCGGCGGCGGTGGACGGTGTCCGGGGCGCCGCAGAGGGCGTCGTCGACCAGCCTGCTCTCCGCCTGCTCGATCCGGCGGACGTCGTCCGGGGTGTCGGCGCGGACGCCCGAGAGCGAGAGCGTGACGCTGCGCCGGCCATCGGCGGTGACGCCGGTCGCGGTGATCCAGCCGGCGTCGCCGCCCTCGTGGCCCCAGTACACCCCGCCGCAGGTCAGCGGGCGGGAGAAGAGTCCCAGTCCGTCCCGGGCGCCCGGCATGAGCGCCTGGAACTCCTCACCGACCGGAACGGTCTGCTGCATCCGGGCGAGTTGGGCGGGCGGCAGCAGTCGTCCGCCCAGCAGGGCCCGGAGGAAGCGGTCGAGGTCGGCGGTGGTGGAGACCAGTCCGGCCTCCCCGTTGATGCCCAGGCCGACCTGCTCGGTGACGTCGACGGGCGGCTCGCCGGGCCGGAAGCTCTGGTACGTCCGGGCGTGCGGCCGGGGCAGCGTGGGGGACGTCCCGGGCCGGAAGGTGTGGGCGAGGCCGAGCGGCCGGACGATCCGGTCCCGCACCTCCTGGTACCAGGCCTGCCCGGTAGCCCGTTCGATGATCATGCCGAGCAGGACGTAACCGGTGTTGCTGTAGCGCCAGTCGGTGCCGGGCCGGAAGTCCGGCGGGTGGCGCAGCGCCCGGTCGACGCTCTGCTCGGGCGTGGAGCCGTCGTAGCGGTGCCGGCGGAAGTCGTCGGCCGAGCTGTAGTCCGGGTAGTCGTCGTGGAGGCCGCTGGTGTGCTGGAGCAGGTCGCGGACGGTGATCGCGCCGCCGTCGTTCCCGTTCCCGGACACCACGCCGGGCAGCCACCGCTCGACCGGGTCGTCCAGGGAGAGCCGGTGCTCGCCGACGAGTTGGAGGACGACGGTGGCCACGAAGGCCTTGGTGGCGCTGGCGATCCGGAAGTGGCCGTCCGGCGACACCGGTTGTCCGGTCGTCACGTCGGCGACGCCGCTGGTGGCGGTCACCGTCCGGCCGTCGGCGGTGACCAGCCGGGCCTGCACCCCCGTCACGCCGAGTGCGGTGAGCGCGGCCGCGTCCCGCCGGAGCAGGCTCCGGTCGTCGTACGGCCGGGCCGTCGCGGCGGCGGGCAGGGTCGTGGCGAGGGCGCCGGCCAGGACGGCAGCCGACACCAGGGTCCGCCGTACGGAACGGCCGCGCCATCGTGCGGCGCCAATCGGTGCTTTCTTCATGGGAGTTGACGCTAGGTCCGGCCGCCGCGCCCGGTCGGTACCCCGAGCCGGTCGGAAAACAGGGTAGTGGGCTGTAGTGCCGGGCCGGTTCGCCGTGATCCAGACTTGGGCGGATGAACCTCCCTGCGGCCGAAAGGCTTTCGGCGACCTGGCGCGCCCTGGGCTACCTGCTGGGCAGCCTGCTCGCCGCCTCGCTCGCCGTGCTCGTGCTGCCCGTCCTCCTCGTACCGGCGGCGGCGCGCGCGTGGGCCGGCCGCCAGCGCCGCCGCGCCGACCGCCTGCTGGGCGCACCCGCCTCCGGCCCCGTCCGGGTCGGCGCCGCGCGCCTGCTCGGGTGGCTCGGCGCCTGGCTCCTGACCGGCCTGACCTTCGGGCTCGTCGCGGTGGTGTGCGCGGGCAACACCCTGACCACCGCCGTCACGGTGCCCCTGTGGTGGGCGCTGCCCGCCGGCACCCGGGCGGGCGGCTTCGCCGCCGGTGCCCCGCTGACCGGGTGGGGTCCGGCGCTGACCCTGGGGACGGCGCAGCTGCTCGCCTTCGCCGCGCTGACCGTCTGGCTGGTCCCCCGGCTGGCCCGCCTGCACGCCCGGACCTGCGTGGCCCTGCTGGCGCCGTCGGCCTCCGAGGAGCTGGCGCAGCGGGTGGAGACGCTGACCGAGACCCGGGCCGGGGCACTCACCGCGCACGGCGCGGAGCTCCGCCGGATCGAACGCGACCTGCACGACGGCACCCAGGCCCGGCTGGTGGCCATCGCGATGCGGCTGGGCGTGGCCCGGGAACTCCTGGACGAGGACCCCGGGACGGTCGCCACCCTGCTGGCGCAGGCCCACCGGACCACCGAGGAGGCCATGGTGGAGCTCCGCGCGGTGATCCGGACGATCTACCCGCCGGTCCTGGCCGACCGCGGCCTCACCGGGGCGCTGTCCGCCCTCGGGGCCGACGCGGCCCTCGACACCACCCTCGACGTCGGCAGCCTCGGCACGCTCCCCGCCGCCGTCGAGGCCGTCGCGTACTTCACGGTCGCCGAGGCGCTCACCAACGCCGCCAAGCACAGCGGCGCCACCCGGACGGCGGTACGGGTCGCCCGTACCGGTGACCGGCTGTCGATCGAGGTCACCGACGACGGGAGCGGCGGCGCCGACGAGAGGCTGGGCACCGGCCTCGCCGGGATCCGTCAGCGCGTCCTGGCGCTCGACGGCACCCTCGACCTCCGGAGCCCGGCCGGCGGCCCGACCACTATCACGGTGGGTGTGCCGTGCGGGTCGTGATCGCCGAGGACAACGTCCTGCTCTCCAGCGGGCTGGAACTCCTGCTCACCGCCAAGGGCTTCCGCGTCGCCGCGATCGTCCAGGACGCCCCGGGCTTCCTCGCCGCCGTCGCCGAGCACCGGCCCGACGTCGCCGTCGTCGACGTCCGGCTGCCGCCCGGCTTCCGCGACGAGGGCATCCACGCCGCCCTCCGGGCCCGCCGGGAGCAGCCCGGCCTGCCCGTGCTCGTCCTCTCCCAGTACGTCGAGCAGCAGTACGCCGGGGAGCTGCTCTCCGACGGGCGCGGCGGCATCGGCTACCTGCTCAAGGACCGGGTGAGCCGGGTCAGCGAGTTCACCGACGCGCTGCGCCGGGTCGCCGCCGGGGACACCGTGATGGACCCGGACGTGATCGGACAGCTCCTCACCCGGCACGCCCGGGACCCGACAGCCGCCCTGACCCCGCGCGAACGCGAGGTCCTCGCGCTGATGGCCGAGGGGCACGACAACACCACGATCGCGACCCGGCTCGTCATCACCGACAACGCCGTCCACAAGCACATCGGCAACATCTTCGCCAAGCTCGGCCTCTCACCCGCCGACAGCGGCCACCGCCGGGTCCTCGCCGTCCTCACCTACCTCAGCCGGCGGAGGGCCGTCGGGCTCCCCTGACGCCCTCCACCCCCGGCCCCAGCCCCACCTCCGGCCCCGGGTCCGGCAGGCCGCCGAGGTGTGCCGGTCCGGGGGCCGGGGAGACGCTGGGAGCAGGCCGAGGACGGAGGAGGCGAGCCCCCATGAGCGACTCGCGCACGACCCACGAGCCGGAACCGCACGGGACCCCCGGCTGAGCCCGCCGTGGGACGCCCCGAACACCGCCACGAACACCGCCACGAACACCGCCCGGAGCCTCGCCCGGAAGCTCGCCCGGCGCGGCGCCCCCGCCCGCTCGGCAGCCGCCCGCCCCGGGTGCCGGTGCGGCGGGCCCGGCCCGCGGCGCCCGTCGAGCACGTGCCGGCCGGGCTG
This sequence comes from Kitasatospora sp. NPDC059827, assembly GCF_042731675.1. Classification (NCBI taxonomy): domain Bacteria; kingdom Bacillati; phylum Actinomycetota; class Actinomycetes; order Kitasatosporales; family Streptomycetaceae; genus Kitasatospora; species Kitasatospora sp. NPDC059827. The sequence continues at coordinate 88,312 of NZ_JBHWIV010000020.1, forward strand.
CGCACCGCCGCCGGGTACGTCTGGCGGCTGGGGCTGCTCGGGGTGGGCGCCTACCTGGCCGTCGGGGTGCTCGGCGAGCTGGAGGTGCCGGTCATCGCGCTGTTCGTGGCGCTGGTGATCACCTCGGTGCTGCGCCCGCTGGTCGACCTGCTGGCCCGGACGCTGCCCCGGTCACTGGCCGTGCTGGTGGCGTTCCTGTGCGCGCTCGTGGTCGTCGGCGGGGTGCTGGCGCTGGTCGGGACGAACGTCGCCGACGAGTGGAACCGGATCGGAGACGAGCTGCGCGGCGGCCTCGGCCGGATCGACCACTGGCTCACCGGAGCCCCCTTCCACCTGCGCCCGGGGACGGTCACCGACCTGCGGGCGAAGGTCGGCGCGTTCGTCTCGGCGCACCGCTCGGCGCTGCTGACCACCGCCCTCAGCGGCGCGAGCCGGGCCGTCGAGCTGGTCACCGGGCTGGCCCTCGCGGTGTTCTGCTCGGTGTTCTTCCTGCACTCCGGCGACCGGATGTGGAGCTGGGCGCAGCACCAGCTGCCGGCCCGGGCGCGTCCCGTCTGGGGCCGGGCCGGGCAGGCCGCCTGGCGCACCTTCGCCGGGTACACCCGCGGGGTGCTGATCGTGTCGGCGGTCAACGCGGCACTGGTCGGCCTCGCGCTGGCGCTCCTGCGGGTGCCGCTGGTGCTGCCGCTGATGGTGGTGGAGTTCGTCGCCGCGCTGGTCCCGCTGATCGGCTCCCCGATCGCGCTGGCGATCGCCGCGCTGGTCGCCCTGGCCGCGCGGGGGCCGGTGGTCGCGCTGCTGGTGCTGGCGCTGATCGTGGTGATCGGCCAGATCGAGGGCCATCTGCTGCACCCGCTGGTGCTCGGCTGGTCGGTGCGGATCCACCCGGTGGCGATCGCGCTGTCGGTGATCGGCGGCGCGGTGCTGGCCGGGGTGCTGGGCGCGGTGGTCGCCGTACCGGTGGTGTCGGTGGCCTGGGCGGTGCTCACCGAGCTGCGCGACCACGGGCCGCCGGCGGCGCGCCCGGACGCCGGGGGGAGCCGCCGGTAGAACCGCCCGGGCCTGGGTAGTTGATGGAGGACGGACAACCATCCGTGCACAAGGCGCCCCGCTCCCGGGGCGTCCCGTGCGTCCGGACCCACAAGGAGACCAGCAGCGATGAGCACGCCCGAGGTACGCCCGGCCGACCCCGCCGGCGACGGCGGTGACCACGAGTTCCGCAACTACGTGGAGATCGTCCTCGACGGACTGTCGGACGAACCGGGGCAGGAGGTGCTGGTCAGCGGCGAACGCCGGCTCGGGGCCGCGGAGTTCCGCTCCCTCGTCTACCGGCTCGCCCGCGCCCTGCGCGAGCGGGGCGTGGAGCGCGGCCGCACGGTGACCCTGCTGTGCGGGAACATCCCGGAGACCGTCGCGGTCCGCTACGCGGTCAACCTGTTAGGGGCGCACTTCAACCACCTGTACATCCGGCTGGGCACCGACGTCCAGGCCCGGATCATGGCCGACGTCGAGACCTACGCCTTCATCGTCGACCCGCGCCTCGCCGAGCGCGGCGCGGCCCTCGCGGCGGCGGTGCCGGTCAAGCACGTCCTCGTGCTCGGCGAGGGCGGTGACGCGGCGCCGGAGTTGGGCGAGGACCTCCTCGCGCTGGCCGAGGGCCGGTCGGACGCGCCGCTGGCCAGTGCCGCCCAGCCGGAGGACCTGTGCTTCATCCGCCACTCCGGCGGCACCACCGGCCACCCCAAGGGCATCCGCAGCAGCTTCGCCCGCATGCAGGGCAACTGGCTCGCCGCGCTGATCACCGGGGAGCGGCGGCGGGACCTGGTGTGCACACCGCTGTCGCACGCGGCCGGCTTCATCGCCGACGGCACCCTCGCCAGCGGCGGCACCGTCGTCCTCCACTACGCCTTCGACCCCGGCGAGGTGCTGGCCACCCTCGCCCGCGAACGCATCACCGACGTCTTCCTGCTGCCCCCGCTGCTCTACCAGGTGCTGGACCACCCCGACGCGGCGGCCACCGACATCTCCGCCCTCCGGCAGATCACCTACGGGGGCACGCCCTCCTCGCCGGTGCGCATGGCCGAGGCGGTCCGCCGCTTCGGCCGGGTCTTCCAGCAGGCCTACGGCCAGTTCGAGGCCGGGATCGTCAGCGTGCTGCCCGCCGACGAGCACGACCCCGACCGCCCCGACCTGCTGCGCACGGCCGGCCGTCCGGTCGACGGCGTCGAGGTGGAGATCCGCGACGAGGCCGGCGCCGCGCTCCCGGTCGGCGAGGTCGGGGAGATCTGCGTCCGGTCCGAGAACGCGATGGAGGGCTACTGGAAGAACCCGGAGCTCACCGCCGAGGTGCTGCGGGACGGCTGGGTGCACACCGGCGACCTCGGCCGGCTCGACGAGCACGGCTACCTCGCCGTCGTCGACCGGATCAAGGACATGATCGCCGTCGTCGGCGGCCACGTGTACACCACGGAGCTGGAGGACTTCCTGCACACCCACCCGGGCGTGCGGCAGTGCGCCGTCTACGGGGTGCGCGGCGAGGGCGGCCACGAACGCATCCACGTCACCGTGGTGCCCGTCCCCGGGGTGGTCGTGACGGCGCGGGAGCTGCGGGCCGCGGTGCTCGACGGCCGCGGCGAGATGTACGTGCCCGACGTCGTCGACTTCACGGACGCGCTGCCGCTCACCGACACCGGCAAGCCGGACAAGAAGGAGCTCCGGAGCCGGGCCACGCCCGCGGCCTCGTAGCCGCCCCTGACCGCCGGTGCCGGGGCGGCCCGGCACCGGCGGGGTGAGACTGGTCGGGGGGACGGAGGCGAGCGGCCACGGCGTCGCCCGCCCGGCGGCATAGGTTTGTCCTCCGTCCCCGTACGCACCGCCCGAGGAGACCCCCATGGCCGACCACTCCCCCGACCACTCCCCCGAGCACCTGCTCGCCGCCATCGAGCTCGGCGCCTCCGCCCGGGCGCACGGCAACCACCCCTTCGGCGCGCTGCTCACCGGCCCCGACGGGAAGGTCCTGCTGACCGCCGAGAACACCGTCCTGACCGACCACGACGTGACCGCCCACGCGGAGATCAACCTGGTCCGGCAGGCCTCCCGCACCCTGGCCCCGCACCAGCTCGCCGACGCCGTGCTGTACTCCAGCACCGAGCCGTGCGCGATGTGCGCCGGGGCGATCCACTGGAGCGGCATCCGCCGGGTCGTCTACGCGCTCGCCGCGACCGAACTGAACGCGATCGCGGGCGTGGACCCGGACGAGCCGGTGCTCGACCTGCCGTGCCGCGCGGTCTTCGCGGCCGGCGGCAGCACGGTGGAGGCGTCGGGGCCGTTCCTCTTCGAGGAGGCCTCCGCGGTGCACGTCGGCTACTGGGGGTAGCGGCGGCCACGCTCCCCACCCACCCGGGAGGACCGGACATGACCGCACGGATCGCCTACCGGCGGATCTACGAGGAACCCTCGCCGCAGGACGGCCGACGGGTCCTGGTGGACCGGATCTGGCCGCGCGGCATGACGAAGGCGGACGCCCGCCTGGACGAGTGGCTGCGCGACGTCGCCCCGTCGACGGAACTGCGCACGTGGTACGGCCACGACCCGGAGCGCTTCGCCGAGTTCCGCCGCCGCTACCTCGCCGAGCTGCGCGACGCCGGGCACCGGGAGGCCGCCGGCCACCTGCGGGAACTCGCCGCCCAGGACGCGCTCACCCTGCTGACCGCCACGAGGGACGTCGACCACAGCCAGGCCGCCGTGCTGGCCGGATGGCTGGCGGAGCCCGTGCCCTGAGCTGCGCCCTGGCCCGCGCCCTGACCTGCGCCCTGACCCCCGCCCCCGGTCAGCGGTGCGCCTCGATGAAGCCGCTCACCGTCCGCACGTACTCGGCCGGGTGGGTGACGTGCGGGGTGTGGCCGGCCCCGGTCAGGGCCCGGACCTGCGCCCGGGGCAGCGCCCGCGCCAGCCGGGCGACGATCGCGGGGAACCAGGGCGGGCTCTCGGTGCCCACGGTGAGCAGGGACGGGCCCGGGTACGCGGACAGCCCGGCGAGGTCGAGCAGCGGCCAGCCCGGGTCCTGCTGTTCGTCGAGGAAGGTGGGGGCGTTGGTGAGGAGGGTGTCCCGGACCTCCAGCGGCAGCCGCTCCCAGGTCCCCGGCCCGAAGGCGACCTCGTCCACGAACTGCCGCGCGCCCTCGCGGGTCTCGCCCGCGCGCAGGTGCGCCAGCACGGAGTCGATCCGCCGCTCCACCGCCCGCATCACGGGCAGCAGGTCCGGCTCCGGGGGCACGATCGCCATCAGCGGCGGCTCGTGGGCGATGAGCGTACGGAACAGTTCGGGGCGGCGGACGGCCAGGCCCAGGGCCGTCGAGGCGCCGAAGGAGTTGCCCGCGATGTGCGCCGGCGCCAGGTCGAGGGCCTGCACGAGGGCGGCGAGGTCGTCCTCGTCGTCCGTCCGGGAGCCGGGCCCGGGCGGGCGTTCGCTCCGGCTGTGCCCGCGCCGGTCGTAGACCAGGACGCGGTAGTGCTCGGCGAGGGGCGGCCGGACGAGGTCCCAGTGGGTGTGGTCGGCCCAGGAGCCGTGCACCAGGACGAGCGGATCGCCCACGCCCGTCAGCTCGTAGTGGAGGTCGACGCCGTTCGCCCGGACCTTCGGCATGGTCCCGCTCCTCACCGCTGGGATCCGCCCCCGCTCCATTCAGTCATCGCGCCGCGGCAACGGCAACCAGGTGGCCACGGCTCATCCGGGTGAGGGCCCGCGAGCCGGGGCGGCGGGCGGGCCCGCGGGTGCGACCGTCGGTCGCATGCCCGTCCTGCTCCCCCTGCTCGTGGTGTGCGCCGCCGTCGCGTCGGCGGTCGGACCGGCGCCGGGCGCCGCCCCGGCGGCCTTCGACACCGCGCCCGCGCGGGCCGCGCTCGGGCGGCTGCTGCCGGGGCGTGCCGCCCAGTTCGAGCTGACCGCCGGGGCGCGGTCGGCGGACGGCGCCGACGCCTTCACCGTGTCCGGCACGGCGGGCGCGATCCGGGTGCGGGGCACCTCCCCGGCCACCCTGCTGGCGGGCGTCGGCTGGTACCTGCGCACCGTCGCCCACGCCGACATCGGCCTCCCGGGCGACAGCACCGCGACGCTCCCGCCGGTGCTGCCGCCGGTGCCCGCCGCCCACACCGGCTCCGCCGTCGTCCCGCACCGCTACGCGCTCAACGACACCGACGCCGGCTACTCCGGGGCCTACCGCGGCTTCGCCGAGTACCAGCACGAGATCGACGTGCTCGCGCTGCACGGCTTCGACGAGGTGCTGGTCACCGTCGGCGCCGAGCAGCCCTACCACCGGGCGCTCCAGCGGTTCGGCTACTCCTCGGCCGACCTGCGCGCCTGGATCCCGGCGCCCGCGCACCAGCCGTGGTGGCTGCTGCAGAACATGTCCGGCTTCGGCGGCCCGGTCTCCGAGCAGCTGGTCGCCGCCCGTACCGCCGTCGGCCGCCGGGTCTGCGACCAGCTGCGGGCACTCGGCATGACCCCGGTCCTGCCCGGCTACTTCGGCACCGTCCCGGCCGACTTCGCCGCGCGCAACCCCGGCGCCGCCGTCGTGCCCCAGGGCACCTGGACGGCCTTCGCCCGGGACTCCTGGCTCGACCCGACCGACCCGCTGTTCGCCCGCGTCGCCGAGGCCTACTACACCGCCCAGCGCGAGGCGTTCGGCGACAGCGCGATGTACAAGATGGACCCCCTGCACGAGGGCGGCACCGCGGGCGGCGTCGACGTCCCCGCCGCGGCCGGCGCGATCCAGCGCGCGCTGCTCACCGCCCACCCCGGCGCGGTCTGGGCCGTCCTCGGTTGGGAGCACAATCCCACGGCCGCGCTGCTCGCCGGGGTGGACCGGCGCCGGATGCTGATCGTCGACGGCCTCTCCGACCGCTACGACGGCCTGGACCGCGAGGCCGACTGGAACGGCACCCCGTACGCCTTCGGCACCATCCCCAACTTCGGCGGCAAGACCACCTTCGGCGCCAACACCGGCGTCTGGACCAGCCGCTTCCACCGGTGGCGCACCGCGCCCGGCAGCGCGCTGAGCGGCATCGCCTTCATGCCCGAGGGCACCGGCGGCGACCCGGCGGCGCTCGCGCTCTTCGCCGACCTCGCCTGGTCGCCCGCCGAGATCGACCGGGCCGCCTGGTTCACCGCGTACGCGACCGCCCGCTACGGCGGCGCCGACACCGGTGCGGCGGCGGCCTGGACACAGCTGCGCGACGGCCCCTACGGCATGCCGTCCGACGGTTGGAGCGAGCCGCAGGACGGGCTGTTCACGGCGCGCCCCTCGCTGACCGCCGCCACCTCCGGGTCCTGGTCTCCGCCGAGGTCACGCTTCGACCCGGCGACGGTGCGCGCGGCCCTGGACGGCCTGCTGCGGGCCGCACCGGAGCGGCGCGCCACCGACGCCTACCGCTTCGACCTGGTCAACCTCGCCCGGCAGGCCCTCGCCGACGAGAGCCGCCGCCTGCTGCCGCTGATCGAAAGGGCCTACACGGAAGGGGACTTGGGGAAGTTCCGCTCGCTGGTGGGCCGGTGGACCGCCGCCGAGGCCGAGCTGGAACGGGTGACGGCGACGGACTCCCGCTTCCTGGTCGGCAGTTGGCTCGCCCGGGTGCCGGACTGGGCCGCGACCCCCGCCGAACGGGACCGACTCCGGTACGACGCCCGCTCGCTCCTCACCACCTGGGGCGGCACCCGCGCCGAGTCGGAGGACGGCGGCCTGCACGACTACGCCGCCCGCGAGTGGTCCGGCCTCGTCTCGGGCCTCTACGCGAAGCGCTGGGCGGCCTACTTCGCCTCCCTGGACGACGCCCTGACCCACCGCACCCGGCCGGCGCCGGTCGACTTCTTCGCCCTGGACGACGCCTGGGCGCACTCCACCGCCCCCGATCCGACCGCCCCGGTCGGCGACCCGGTCGAGGCCGCGGCCGCCGTCGCCGCCCACCACCCCATGGTTGGCCCAAGTCGGCTCCCGGCCCCGGCGCCTGCGGGTACCGTGCGGCCACGGGCAACGGCCGGGAGCGAGGGGCGGGAATGAGCGGGAGCGCACCGACACCGAACCCTCCGGCCGGGCCGGACCAGCTTGACCGGCCTGACCGCAGGCGGGTGCTGCGGCTCGCCGCCGCGCCCCTGGCCGCGTCGCTGGCGACGGCGCTCGGGGCATGCGGCGGGCCGGCCGCCGGACCGTCCCCGGACCCGTCGGCCTCCACCGGGTCGCCGACGCCCCGGCCGAGCAGCGCGAGCCCCACCCCGGCCGGCCCGGCCGACTGGGCCGCGCTGGCCAAGGATCTCGGCGGCGCCGTCATCGGCCCGCAGGACGCCCGCTACCAGGACGCGAGCCGGCTCTACCAGCCGCAGTTCGACGACCTCCACCCCGCCGGGATCGTCTACCCGGCCTCCGCCCAGGACGTCGCCACCTGCCTGGCCTTCGCCCGTCGGCACGCCGTCCCGGTCGCGGTGCGCAGCGGCGGCCACAGCTACGCGGGCTGGTCCTCGGGCAGCGGGATGGTGCTGGACGTCGGCGCGATGGCGGGGGTCAGCGGATCGGGTGGCCCGGCGACGGGCGGCTCCGGGACGGGCGGCTCGGCAACGGTCGGTGCAGGCGCGCGGCTGATCGACGTGTACGCCGGGCTGGCGGCCGACGGCGTGACCGTCCCGGCCGGTTCCTGCCCGAGCGTCGGCGTGGCCGGGCTGGCCCTGGGCGGCGGCATCGGCGTCACCTGCCGGGCGTACGGGCTGACCTGCGACAACCTGACCGGCGCGGAGGTCGTGACGGCGGACGGACGGATCCGGCAGGTGGCGGCGGGCGCCGACGCCGACCTGTTCTGGGCGCTGCGCGGCGGTGGCGGCGGCAACTTCGGCGTGGTCACCTCCTTCACCTTCCGCACCCACCCGGCGGTGAGCTGCGCGTACGCCTTCCTCTCCTGGCCGTGGTCGGCCGCCGGGTCGGTGGTCGCGGCCTGGCAGGCCTGGGTGGCCGGCGCACCGGACCAGCTCTGGGCGAACCTGCACCTGGACACCTGGCCGGACGGCAGGCTGCGCCTCACCAGCACCGTCAACCTGCTCGGTTCGCAGGGCGAACTCGCCGACCTGGTCGACCGCTTGGCCGTCGCGCCGGCCACCGCCTCGCTGCACACCGCGCCGTTCCTGGACACCATGAAGGAGATGGGCGGGGTGGCCGGCTGGTCGGAGGCCGCCGCCCACCTGCCGGGCAGCCTGCCGGGCCGGAACCCCGACGGCCGGCTGACCAGGGTGTCGTACGCGGCCCGGTCCGACTTCTACACCCGGCCGATCGGCGCGGCCGGGATCGCGGCCCTGGTGGCCGCCGTGGACCGGTACGCGCGGACCGCGCCGCAGGGCGGCAGCGCCTCGGTCGCCTTCGACGCGCTGGACGGCGCCGTCGGCCGGGTGGCCCCCGGGGACACCGCCTTCGTCCACCGCGGCGCCCTGTTCGCGGCCCAGTACATCGCCAACTATCCGGCCCCCGGGGCCGGTTCGGGGCCCGGGGGCGAGCAGTCCCAGGCCTGGCTGGAGGACGTCTGGAGCGCCATGCGCCCGTACGCGAGCGGCGAGGCGTACCAGAACTACCCCGACCCGCGGCTGACCGACTGGGCGCGGGCGTACTACGGCGGCAACCTCGACCGGCTGCGGCGGGTGAAGCGCGCCTACGACCCGGACGGCCTCTTCACCTTCCCCCAGGCCGTCACCCCGGCGTGACCCGGCCGCGCCCCGGGCGGACCGTGGCGAGCAGCACCAGGGCGGCGGCCTGGACGGCGGCCACGGTGACGACCAGCGCCGGGACGGACACCGCGGAGAGCGCGCCGGTGAGCGCCCCGCCGGCCAGCGTGGCGAGACCGACCACGGCGGCGAACACCCCGTAGGCGGTCGCCCGGCGCGGCGCGGGGACGAGGTCGGCGACCACCGCCCGCAGGGTCGACTCCTGGACGCCCAGCGCGGCACCCCACAGCAGCGCGCCGGCCACGGCGGGCGCCACCGCGTCGGCGAAGCCCAGCGGGGGCACGGCCGCGGCCAGCACGGGCAGCGCCACCAGGGTGCGCGGGCCGATCCGGTCGTACAGCCAGCCGGTGACCAGGCTCGCCAGCGCGCCGGCGAGCATCGTCCCGGCGTACAGCACCGGTACGGCGGAGGCGGTGAGCAGGTGGTGCCGGACGAGGTGGAAGGAGAGCACGCCGTAGGTGGTGAAGCCGGTCATGGTGGCCGCGGTGAACGCCGCGTACGCCCAGAAGGCGCGGGGCAGCGGTCGGCGGACGGGCGCTGGGGACGGGGACGGGGCTGAGGCTGAGGCCAAGGCTTGGGCTGGGGCCGGAGCCTGGGTCGCCCGGGGTCGGGCGGGCGGCGCCGACTCGTAGCGGGACGGGTCGGGCACCCGGGAACGCAGCCACCACAGCAGGCCGAGGGCCGCCACGCCCGGGGCGGCCAGCACGCCGAGCGCGGGCCCGTAGCCGCCGGTGGCCGCGAGCACGGCGGCCACGGTGAGCGGGCCGATCACCGCGCCGACCTGGTCGAGAGCCTCGTGGACGGCGAAGCCCCGGCCCCGGCCGGTGGCGGCGGTGGCGTGCGAGAGCAGGGTGTCCTTGGCCGGTGAGCGGACCGCCTTGCCGACCCGCTCGGCGATCACCAGGGTGCAGGCCGCCCCCAGCGAGCCCGCCACGCCGAGCAGCGGCACGGCGGCGACGGTGAGCGCGTAGCCGCCGATCGCCAGCGCCCAGAACCGGCCGGTGCGGTCGGCGAGCGGCCCGGACAGCAGGCGCGGGACCAGCGCCGCCGCCTCCCCCGCGCCGGTCACCACGCCGACCAGCGTCGCCGAGGCGCCGAGCGAGGCCAGCAGCGGGCCGGTGACGGAGCGGGCGCCCTCGTAGACGAAGTCCGCGAGCAGGCTGACGATGCCGAACCACACCACGAACCGCCACGGCCGCATGCCCGCGCCGTCGCCGTCGCCGTCGCTGTCCCTGTCGCCTGCCTGTTCGGCCGCCCGCCGGGCCGCTGGATCAGTGCCCACAACGCCTCCACGATCGCCACGAGGACCGGCGCAGGGCTCCGCGCGGCTCAGCCGAAGCCGTGCCCGCGGGGCGCCGTGACGTCAAGAGTGTCCCGCAGCATCGCGAGCGCCGCGCCGAGCGGGCTGGACCGGCCGCCGCTCACCGTGATGTCCCCGGCCTCGGGGCAGCCGTAGACGACCGCCTTCTCCGGGCCGGTCAGCGCGTACAGCGGGTCGCCCGGCGCGGTCCGCTCCAGGCGGACCTCGACCGCCAGCGGGCGGTCCGCGCTCGCACTCGCCACCGCCCGCAGCCGGCGCCCCTCGGCGGCCGCGGCCAGCGCCGCCGCGCCCGTCCCGGCGTCCACCGCCTGCGTGTCGACGTGCACGGTCGACGGGTCCCAGCCCCAGAGCAGGGCCGCGAGCAGCCGCACCTTGGTGGCGGCGTCGGCGCCCGAGAGGTCGGCCGAGGGATCGGCCTCGGCGATGCCGAGCCGCTGGGCCTCGCCGACCGCCCGGTCGAGGGAGTCGCCCGCGGCCAGGCGGTCGAGCACGAAGGTGGCCGTCCCGTTGGGGCAGGCCCGGACCATCCGGCAGCCGAGGCCCCGCACCCCCGTGCGCGCCAGGTCGGCCGCCGGGAGGGCTGCTCCGGTGGCCCCGGAGATCCTGATCAGGCTGCCGCCGGACCGGGCGGCCGCGCCGAGTTCACGCCAGTGGCCGAGCAGGTGGCTCTTGGTGGCGGTGACGACGTGGACACCGCGGCCGAGCGCCAGGACGGCCTCATCGGCGGCCTGTTGCCGCAGCTGTGGGGAGGACGGCAGCGCCTGGACCAGCACCCGCGCACCGGTCCGGTCGAGGGTCCGCGCCAGCGGGCCCGGCGGCGCCCACTCGGCCCGGGGCGGGACCGGGCCGCCGTCCCGCAACTCCACCTCCGCCGACCCGACCCGGACGGCCGCCAGCCTCGGCCGGACGCCGTGGTCGCGGGCGAGCTCGTCCGCGTGCGTCAGCAACCGCTCGGCGACGGCGCGGCCGACCGGGCCGAAGCCCGAGAGGACGACCGCCGGGTCGTCGCCCGGGCGCACGGCCGTCGGGTCGTCGCCCGGCGCGGCCGGGGGCACGGGCCCGGCAAAGGGTGAGGACATCCGGGCAGGATACCCCCGGGGCCGTCGGGCACTCGGCACCCTTCCCGGCCGGGCCGGCGCGCAGCCGCACCCGCCGTCCGGGTGGCGCCGACTCTCGGCTTCGGCACCGGCGGTGAGCATCCGTCCGCCGCCCGCCTCGGACCGGGACCCGGACTCGGACCAGGTGGAACCATCCCACCGGGTCCGGCCCGGTGGCCGAGCAGGGTGTCCCGGGGTTGCATGGGGTGACCGAGCCCCGAGACCGTGGAGGTCACCGTGTACGAGATGTGGGCCGAGCACGACCCGGCGGTGTCGCCGCCCGCCGTGGTGTGGCACGTGGTCGCGAAGGACGACGCGTCGGCGTCGCTGTGCGGGCGGTTCCTGGAGCCGTCCCAGCGCGTGCTGCCGCCCGGCGACGGCTCGCCGGTGCCGGACCGGTACTGCGACCCCTGCCTGGTGACCGTCCGTGAGGCGATCGCGGCCGGCGGGCGCTGAGGTCGGCGGGCGCTGACGGTCGGAGCGGAGCGCCGGGCGGGGGGCCTGGGGCTCGGGGACGGTGGTAGGCGGCCGGGGCGGCAGGGTCGGCGGCGGCCGAATGCCGTCAAGCCCGCACGAATCGGAACCCGTGACGAACCCGCAGGTCGGAGCGGTGATCCGGAGCCGCTGACCCTGGTGCGCGGGCCGTCCGGGGACCGCTACCATCTCCACTCGTCGCACACCCGTTCACCATGCAACAACCGCGCGCCGCTCCTGTCGTCGCGCCCAGGGGGAGGACCATCGCATGGGCGCGCCCCAGCGTTCTGCTGCCATGAGCACGTCAACAAGAGCCGCCACGGCCGTGGCCCTGCTCATCGGCTTCTACCTGCTCGCCCTCGGCATCGTCGCGGGCCTGATCGCCCTCGACGTCGCCCTCTACCAGGCCTCCGGCCAGTTCCGCCCGGGGCTGATCAAGCTCTGGGCGCTGAGCGCCGCCGTCGCCTACCCCGTCGTCCGGGTGGTGTTCCTGACCCGGCGTCGCAAGGACGACGGCGAACTGCCCGGCGTGCTCCTCACCCGCGAGCGGCAGCCCGAGATCTGGGCGATGGTCGACCGGATCTCCGAGCGCACCGGCGTCCGCGGCCCGGCCGAGATCCGCCTCGTGCCCGAGGTCAACGCGGGCGTCATGGAGGAGAGCCGGCTGCTCGGCCTCGTCCCCGGCAAGCGCCACCTGGTGATCGGCGCCCCGCTGCTGATCGGCCTCACCGAGGGCGAGCTGGAGTCCGTGCTGGCGCACGAGTTCGGCCACTACAGCAACCGGGACGTCCGGCTCGCCGCCGTCACCGTCGCCGGCCGCCGCGCCGTCCTGCACACCATCGGCGGACTGCACCACCGCGCCGACCAGCACCAGGCCCAGGAGGCCGTCAAGCTCGCCGCCAAGGCCGAGAAGCGACTGGCCAAGGGCCGCAAGCCCTCCGCGGAACAGGCCGGCGGCGGCGTGGACCGAGTGCTCGCCAAGCTGTTCACCGGCTACGCCAAGCTCTACTTCCGGGTCTCCGAAGCGGTCGGCCGCCGCCAGGAGTACGCGGCCGACCAGGTCGCCGCCCAGCTCGCGGGCCGGGACGCCACCGCCGCCGCCCTGCGCCGGATCCCGGCGCTCGAGGCCGCCCAGAACTTCTACCTCAACCGCTACGCCACCATCGGCTGGGACGCCGGACTGCTCCCGCCGCCCGGCCAGGTCTACGGCGGCCTCCAGCACCTGCTGAGCGACCCGAAGCGCCGCGCCGAACTCGCCGAGCACGCCCTCGAGCTGCCCGAGGAGCAGCCCGACCCGTACGACTCGCACCCGCCGATCCACCTGCGGGTCGCCGCGATCGAGGCGCTGCCCGACGACGGCCGCGGCTCCGGCGCCGCCGGCCCCGCCCTGGCGCTGCTGCACGACTCGGAGCGGGTGCTCGCCGAGCTGGAGGTCGTCTCGCTCGTCCCGGAGGCCTCCGGCAAGCACCGGGCCGACTGGCCCGAACTGGTCCGCACGGCCATGCTGGCGCGCGCCCGCGAGGCCGCCGAGGACGCCCGCCGGGCGCTCACCGGGCTCGGCCTGCCGCCCACCGCCCACGGGCTGCTCGACGGCATCGATGCCGGCCGCGCCTGGGAGTTCACCGACCGGCTGCCCAAGAGCGAACAGGCCGCCGCGGCCACCGGCCGGGCCGCCCGGGAGTTCGCCCGACCGGCGCTGCGCGAGGAACTGGCGCACGCCACCGTCGTCGCGCTGGCCGAGGCCGGGCTCGCCGGCTGGGAGCTCTCCTGGGGCGGGCCGGCCGAACTCCGGCTGCCGGACGGCTTCGCGGACGGTTTCGACGCGGCCCTGGACGCCGCCTGCGCGGACGACCCGGACACCGCCCCGCTGCGGGCGCTGCTCGCGGGGGCCGGGCTGCCGACCGCCGCCGCTGTGTGATCGGTGTGATCGGTCGGATCGATCACACCGATCCGACCGGTCGTCGCCGCACCCGTCCGCGCCCGGACCCGTCCGCACCCGTCCGCACCCGTCCACGCCCACACCGCACCACCGGAGGAACACCCTTTGCTCGGCATCATCGTGCTGTCCGTCGTCGGCCTCGCCCTGCTGTTCCCGGTCGTCATGACCCGGCTGGCCAAGCGCAAGCTGGCCCAGCTCGAACGGGCCAAGGCCACCATCGCCCGGCACGAGACACGACAGGCGGAGGAGGCCCGGGCGAAGAACACCATCGTCCCGGCCGACCACGGGCTGCTGCTCGGCAGCGAACTGCTCCTGGACGACCGGCCCGAGGACGAGGAGGCCGCCGTCCTCGCCGCCGCCAAGGCCGGTGACTGGCGGACCGCCGCCGGCTACCTCGCCGCCGGCGCCACCGCCGACGTCCGCTGGCGGCGGCAGCGCCAACTGGCCGAACTGGCAGCCGAGGACGACGCGTGGCTGCGCGCCTGGCGCGCCGAGCGGCCGCAGGACCCGGCCGCCGCACTGCTGCACGCGGACGCCCTGGTCTACCTGGCCTGGAACATCCGCAGCGGCGCCCGCGCGACCGAGGTCAGCCGCGAGCAGTTCGCGGGCTTCCACCGCGTCCTGACCGAGGCCGAGGAGGCCGCCGTCGCGGCCGCCGCGCTCGCCCCCGAGGACGACCCCAACCCGTGGGTCGCGCAGATCCCCATCGCCATGGGCCTCGGCTGGTCCAACGACCGCTTCCGGCAGCTGTGGGCCGAGTTGGTCGCACGCGACCCGCAGCACTGGGCGGCGCACACCCGGGCGCTGCAGTACTGGTGCGCCAAGTGGCGCGGCAGCCACGAGCTGATGCACGGGTTCATCGACGGGGCGATCGCCGCCGCCCCGGCCGGCAGCCTGCTCGCCCCGATCAAGCTGGAGGCCTACTTCGAGCAGTTCGCCAAGGACGGCGAGAAGCTCACCGCCTGGCAGCGCCCCGAGGTCGGCGCCGCCCTGGACGCCGCACTCGCCGACCTCGCGGCGGCCGACCCCGGCCACCCCCGGATCCGGTACGCCCACGGCTGGCTCGCGTACGCGCTGACCCGGGCCGGGCGGCCGACCGAGGCGCTGGCCCAGTTCCAGGCCCTGGGCCGGTACATCCCGCAGCCGTTCACCAACTTCAACGACCCTCGGCAGTCCTTCATCGACCTGCGGGTCGCCGCCGTCCAGGGCGCGGTCGCGGCGGCGGAGCAGCAGCCGGCCTGACCGGGCGCTCCCGCCGGGCTACCGGCCCGGCGGGAGCGGCTCCGTCCGGGTACTCCCCTCCGTCCGGCTACTCCCCTCCGGCGGCTCACTACGCCGGAGTCAGGGGCCGGAGTCAGGGGGCCGGGAACCGGGTGACGCTGGTGACCCGGCAGCTGACCTTGTCCTTCACCGCGGTCGCCCCGAGCGCCTTGAGCGAGGCGGTCTGACCCGCGGCCAGGTTGTCGGTCGCGGCGGGGGCCTCCGCCACCCGGGTGCCGGAGGCGTCCACGAACTCCACCTGGATGAGGTAGTTCGACGACTTGTCGGTGTGGTTGGTGACCTTGAGGGCCGCCGACGGCCAGTGGATCGCGCTGTCCACCTCGCACGCCGAGATCTCGACGTCCTTGGTCGCGTCACCCCCGGCCCCGACCGGGGCGGCGGTCGGGGCGGCGGTCGCCGGCGCCGCCTGGGTACCGCCCGGCGCCGGGCCGGCCACCGTCGTGGCCGGGACGGGTGCACCCGTACTCGTGGTCGTGGTGACCGGAGTCGGGTCGCAGGCGGCGACGCCTAGTACGGCGGTGGCGGCGGCGAGCAGGGCGAGGGCGGTGCGTCGCATGGTCCCCCCTGGGACGTGGTGCGGACAGTGCGGGAACCGTATCGACGCGTGCGGGCCGTTGTGGGCCGTGTGGCGCTTCCGTGACCGCTCCGGAACGCACCCGCCGCTCTCCACCCGCACCGTTCAGCTCACCAACCACCGCCGCACACCCCGCAGTTCACTTTCCATCAGCGCGACTCGACACCACCACCCACCACCCGAAGGGGAACCCATGCGGCACCACCGCGCCCTGATCGCCTGCACCGTCCTGTCGGCGGTACTGATCACCGGCTGCGGCTCCGCCACCCGAGCCGCCGAGAGCCGCCCCACGACCACTCCGGCAACCGCCGCCACCACCTCCGCCTCATCCGCCTCATCCGCCACCTCGCCGACGGCCACCGCAGCCGCGAGTGCCGGGACGGCGCCCGCCGACCTGCCCGACGGATACGACGCGACCCGGGACGCCGAGGCCGATGTGAAGGCCGCCCTGGCCCGGTCCGCCGGGGACCAGCGCCCGGTCCTGCTCGACTTCGGGGCCAACTGGTGCCCCGACTGCAAGGTGCTGGACAAGCTGTTCCGCTCCCCGCAGGTCACCCCGCTGCTGCGGGACGACTACCGGGTCGTCGCGGTGGACGTCGGCCGCTTCGACCACAACCTCAACCTCGCCGCCCGGTACGTCGACCTCCGGAGCAGCGGCATCCCCGCCCTGGTGGTGCTCTCCCCCGACGGCACCCTGCGCACCGCCAGCAACGACGGGGCCTTCTCCAACGCCCGCGCCATGAGCGCCGGCACGGTCGCCACCTTCCTCAAGCGCTGGGCGCAGGCATGACGGTGACCCGACGGGCGCCCGGCGCGGTCGCCGCACTCCTGGTCCTCGGGGCGGCCGGCTGCGCCGCCGACCCGGCCCCGGCCGCCGCCCCCATCGCCGGCTACCGTGGCGGCGGGGTCAGCGTCTCCCTCCGGCTCGCCCCCGGCGACGACGGCCACCTGGTCCTCGCCGCCACCTTCACCCCCGACGAGGCGGGCTTCCACCTCTACAGCGTCGACCTGCCCGCCGGCGGCATCGACGGCCTCGGCCTGCCCACCCGGCTGGCCGTGCGCGGCGGGCTGACGCCGGACGGCGCCGTCCGGGCCGACCGCCCGCTGCGCACCGTCAGCCCCCTGGACCTCGGGGTGCAGCTGCCCGTCTACCCGGACGGCGCGGTCACCGTCGCCCTCCCGGTCCGCCGGACCGCGACCGGGCCGAGCGAAGCCGTCGTCAGCTTCGGCGCGTGCAGCGAACAGCGCTGCCTGATCCCCGTCACCGACCAGGTCGTCCCGCTCGGCGCGGTCGGCTGACGAACCGATCGCCGACCCGTCGCACCGCCCGCATCCGGCGCGGTCGACCTCGTGCGCGTCAGTCCGGCAGCCAGTGCAGCTCGTGCGCCAGGGTTCTGGCGGCGGTACGGATGCGGCGGTGCAGCGGCGACTGCTCGCGCGGGAGAACCAGGTGGAACGTCAAGCCGGGCGCGCCCCGCAGCGGTCGCCAGGTGAGGCCGGCCGGTTGTGCCGTGGCCGCGGCTTCTCCGGCCGGGGCGAGGGTGGCCCCGTCGCGCAGGTCGCGCTGGGACATGTCGAAGGAGACGGCGAGCGTGTGGAACCGGGGGTGCGGTCGGGTGTCCCGGAACACCTCGGACAGCTGATCGTGGACCACGGGGTTGGCCTCCCGGTCCGGGAGTCGCAGCGGATACGCGGCCGCGTCGGCGATCTCGATCTCCGGGTGTTCGGCCAGCGGATGGTGCTGCGCCAGCTGGACCCCGATGCGCGCACGCCGCAGCACCAACCGGCGTACGCCACGGCCCGGTTGTTCACCGCGGGTGATCCCGGCATCGATGCGGCCGTCGGCGACCGCGGGGGAGATCTCCGGTGTCGCCATCGGGACCGCGCGGACGTCGAGTCCAGGGTTGTCGCGCATCAGCCTGTCCACCAGGGCCGGTGTCGTCTCGGCCCCGGTGCTGAGGCTGTATCCGAGGCGCAGCGTGCCCAGTTCACCGGCCGCCGCGCTCCGGGCGGTGTCCCACGCCCGGTCCAGCGCCGCCAGCGCGGGCGGCGCGGACTCCGCCAGCACCGCACCGGCCGTGGTCAGTACGACGCTGCGCGTGCTGCGGACCAGCAGGGCCGTACCGAGTTCCGCCTCCAACCGGCGCATCCGGGCGCTGAGTGCGGGCTGGGCGATGCCGATCCGTGCGGCCGCGCGGGTGAAGTTCAACTCCTTTGCCAGCACCAGGAAGTAGCGCAGGCTCACGGTATCCGGCGCCACGTGCCCTCCCCGCCGATTGATAACGATCCGTTCTGAGCCTAGCCCGTACCGGTCTTTCCCTCGGCCGCACGTCAAGCCCTAGCCTGCGCATGCCGGGATCGATCGGTCCGGGTGCCTATTCGGAGTCGGACGTCTCCGGCCGAACACAGGAGGTTTCCATGGCCAAGGGCTACTGGGTCAGTGTCTACCCCGCCCTTTCCGACCCTGAGGGGCTGACCGCCTACGACGAGTTGGCCGGTCCGGCTGTCCGGGCCGGGGGCGGGCGCCTCCTGTCCCGTGGCAGTCGAGTCGTCGCCCGCGAGGCCGGAATCACCCAACGCGTCGTGCTGATCGAGTTCGACAGCTTCGAACAGGCCGTCGCGGCCTACGAGAGCGCGGCGTACCGGAAGGCGCTGGTGGCCCTCCCGGACGGCTTCGAGCGCGACTTCCGCATCACCGAAGGCCTCGACTGACCGGCGGGCCCGGGCCGGGCCGGGAACCACCGGGGCGCGACCGGCGCCTGACCCGCCGTCCCTCCTTCGTCCCATCCCCGAGGGACGCTGGATCCCCGCCGTTCCCCGGCCTACGGTGACGCCATGAGCGATCACCGGGAAGCGCCCGTCATGCCCGTCCAGGCCTTCGAACCCCCGTACTACCTGGCCGTGTTCACCGCCGTACGGACGGCCGACCAGGACGGCTACCGGGAGACGAACGCCCGCCTGGAGGAGCTGGTGCGGTCCGTCCCCGGCTACCTGGGGATGGACTACGCCCAGTCCCCCGGCGGGCCGGCCATCACCGTCGCCTACTTCCGCGACGCCGAGGACCTCGCTCGGTGGCGCACCGACGCCGAGCACCGAGCGGCGCAGCAGCGCGGCCGGGCCCAGTGGTACCAGAGCTACTCGCTGCACGTGGCCAAGGTCGAGCACAGCCACGGGTTCACCCGCGCGGAGGGGTGATAGCGAAGCAGTGACAGCTGTCATGCCGGATCGGTGACGGAGCGACCTGCCGCGCGGGGGCCGGGGTCGGCCAGGCTGATGCTGCAAGGAACGGACGAGAAGGCGGGCGGGGCGAGGATGCGCGGCATGAGGGTGTTGGTGGCCGGGGCCGGGATCGGGGGGCTCTGCCTAGCGCAGGGGTTGGTCCGGGCCGGGATCGACGTGCGGGTGTTCGAGCGGGAGGGCGCGGCGGACAGCCGGTACCAGGGGTTCCGGATCGGGCTGGACGAGCCCGGACTGGCCGCGCTGCGGGAGTGCCTGCCGCCCAGGCTGCACGGCCTGCTGGCGGCGGTGACCGGACCGCTCGCCGGCGAACGGCGTGTGGTGGACGAGCAGTTGACGGAGCTGCGGCGGCTCGGCCCGACCAGCGGGGGCACCGCCGCCGACCGGCACGTGCTGCGGCAGCTGCTGCTGGCGGGGCTCGGGGACCGGGTGGAGTTCGGGCGGGCGGTCGTCGGGTACCGGGAGCGGGCGGACGGCCGGGTGGAGGCACGGTTCGCGGACGGCACCGGCGTGCTGGGCGACCTGCTGGTCGGGGCGGACGGCGTGGGCTCGGCCATACGGCGGCAGCTGCTGCCCGGGGCCGAGGTCGCCACCGTACCGGGCGGCGCGCTGCTGGGACGCACCCCGATGACCGAGCGGCTCGCCGCGCTCGTACCGGGCGCCGGCACCCTGGTCCAGGGGCCCGGGGCGAGCCTGCTGATCGGCCGGATGGAGTTCCGCCGCCCGCCCCGGCTCGCGGCGGCCGAACTGGCACCGGAGGTGGAACTGCCGGACACCGGAAGCTACCTGCGCTGGGTGGTGATGCTGCCCGAGCCGCTCGGGGGCCCCGCACCGACGGACTGGGCGCAGGTGCGCGACCGACTGCTCGTCCTGGTCCGCGACTGGCACCCCGACCTGGTCGAGCTGGTCCGGCGGTCCGACGTCGGCAACAGCTCACCGCTGACGTTCCGCTACTCCGAGCCGGTACCCCACTGGGGCACCGGGCCGGTCACCCTGCTCGGCGACGCCATCCACCCCATGCCGCCCAGCGCCGGCCAGGGCGCCAACCTCGCGTTCCGCGACGCCGCCCTGCTCTGCCGCTCGCTCACCGCCGTCCACCGCGGCGAGGCCGAACTGCCCTCCGCCGTCCAGGAGTACGAACTGCGGATGCTCGACCGGGGCTTCACCGCGGTCGCCGCCGGACTGGCCCGACTCCCGGACTTCACCCCGGCACGCTAGGCACCGCCTACGGGCGGCCCCGTTCGGCGATGGCTCCGGCGACCGCGGCCAGGTGGTGGGAGGTCTCCCAGGCACGGCGCTGGCCGGGGTTGCCGGGGCCGGTCACGAGGTCGAGGGCACGGCGGCGGATCTCCTCTCCGCCCCAGGAGGCGTCGGGGCGGGTGATCCCAGACGCCGGCCCGGGTGAGCTGACGGCACAGCCGGAGGGCTTCCAGACCCGTCGCGTCGACCGCCCGGACGACGTGCCAGTGGCGGCCGCCGGTGTAGCGCAGGTTGGCGGGCGCGGCCCGGACCTCGGCGGGTTCCGGCGGGTCGGGGTGGGTGACGCCGTGGTCGCCGAAGTCGGGCGGCGGGCCGGCCGCCCCGCGGGCGACGTGCTCCCAGAGGTCCAGCTCGTGACGGCGCAGGGCGGTCAGGACGTACGGCCGGACCCGGCGCAGACTCGGCGGGAACGCCCCCGCTGCCAGCGCGATGTGGCGCCAGGGGTGTGCGCGGGCCCAGCCGAGGACGGCGAGCGCGCGTGGCACCAGGGCGGTGACCGCGTCGGGGCCGGGCAGGTAGCCGGCGTCGAGCAGCAGGTCGGTGTCCTGCGGGGTGAGCGCCACGGCGGCCAGGACGGCGCGCACGTCCTCGGTCAGGTCACCCGGACTGCCGGGGAGGTGGTGCAGGTCGATCCGGAGGCAGCCGCCGGCGCCGTGGGCCCGCTGGGCCCGGCGGATCTCGTCGAGGGAGCCGACCGGGTCGGTGGTGCGGAAGGCGGGGATGAGCGTCTGGAGCCACTGCTCGAAATGTTCGCTGAGCCACCGCATGGCGTGGCCGCGGTAGCCGGTCCCGACCGCGCCCTGCTGCCAGAGTTGACCGCAGTCGACGGTGACGGTCAGCTGGGCGGGGAGGTGGTCGCCCGCGTGGCGGGCGAAGGTCTGCACGACATCGGCCAGGCGCCGGTCGGGGTGGACTTCGAGCAACGGGCGAATGCGCGCCTGCACTTGGGCGCCGATATGGCTCAGGGCGATGAACTCGCCCGCCTTGCCGCGCAGGATCGGTACGTACTCCATCGGCCCCCCGCTGACGGTCGTGCGTGCACGGTGCGTCGCTGTCGCTCCGTCAGTGTGCGGTGCACGCCGCCGCCCCACCAGGGCGCGTACCGGGCGCACTCGCCCCCGGTACGCGCCTCGGTGCGCCCTGCGTCAGCGTGCGAGGAGGCGGTCGCCGTCCTGGGTGCGGAGGAGGTCGCAGAGGGCGCGCAGGCCGGATTCGGCCTGCGCGATCTGGGGGTCGGTGATCTGGACGGAGGGTTCGATCCGCAGGGTGGTCGACGCGCTGGCGGTCGGGAAGACCCGCAGGGCGTGGGTGTGGAGGAGGTAGCCGGCGGCGGCGTAGCCGAGGACGCCGGCCCGGGAGAGTTCGCGCAGGGCCGGGGAGGTGGAGTCGCTCTGGTCGTGCAGCTCCAGGCCGAGCATCAGGCCGCAGCCGCGGACGTCGGCGACGACGTCCTTGAAGTCGTCGCGGATGCCCTCCAGTCGGGCCAGGATCCGTTCGCCGCGTTCGGCGGCCTGCCGGTAGCGGGCGCCGCCGTCGGCCTCCAGCAGGTCCAGGGTGCGGGCGGCGATCAGGGTGGAGAAGGCGTCCTTGGCGAAGGTGGAGCTGTGCAGCAGCTCGAAACCGGGCCGGTGGCGGCGGTGGTGCACCAGCATGACCGCGGCCTTGGCGAGGCCGCCGCCGAGGCTCTTGGCGAGCACGTAGTAGTCGCCGCGCAGCCCGATGGCGGAGCTCGCCAGGAAGCTGCCGGTGCGGCCCATGCCGCTCTGCACCTCGTCCACCACGATCGGGCAGTCCGCCTCGGCGCAGATCCGCTGGAGCTCGCGCGCGTACCCGGCGGTGAGCGGCCGGACCCCGCCCTCGCCCTGGACGGGTTCCAGCACCAGGGCGCACAGCCGGGGCAGCCGGTGCTCGACCAGGTCCACGGTGCCGTCGGAGACGGTGAGGCCCAGTGCCGCCCGGTGTTCCTCGGCGATCGCCGCGGCGAGGGCGGCCGGGTCCTCGGCGGGGACGAACCGGCAGGGGGCGGCCAGGGCCCGGAAGGGCTCCCGGACGACCGGGTTGTGGGTGAGCTGGACGCTGCCGACAAGCTTGCCGTGGAAGCCGCCGGTCAGGGCGAGCAGCACGGGCGGCTCCTCGGCCCGCACCCGGTTGGCGGCGGTGAGGGCGGTGGCCAGGGACTCGAAGTCCTGGCCGTCGGCGAGCTGCCGGGCGGCCGCGGAGAGGACGGCGCCGTCCCGGACGGCCCGGCGGGCCCGGTCGATCTCCTCGTCGATCCGGGCGAGCAGCTCGGCCGCCTTGAGCCCGCGGTCGAGTTCGGCGTGCTTGACGGCGGCCTCGACCGCCTCGGCGCCGCTGTTGGCGAAGACGGCGGTGTACGGGCCCGGGTCGCCGGTGTCGCGGTGGATGATCTCGTTGAGCCGCCGGGCGACGGTCTCGGCGTACGGGTGCAGTGAGAACTGGGCGTGCACCGGCACCCGCGCGCTCAGCAACTCCTGGGCGAGGGCGAGGATCTCGGGGTGGTTGTGGCCGAGGATCGTCGCGCCGAAGCCGCCGACGAGGTCGAGCACGGGGAGTTCGCGGCCGTCGTCGCCGCGCCGGTAGAGGGTGTCGCCCTCGGCGCGGACGTACTCGACGGCCAGGCCCAGGGACTCCAGTTGGGCGCGGAGGAAGGGTTCGGCCAGACCGGTGGTGGTCATCGCGGTGCCTTTCTGGCGGTGCCGGTCAGAGCCGGGTGTCGATGAAGCGGAGGAGGTCGTCGTCGTCGGCGGCGGCGATTTCGTCGGCCAGTTCCCTGGCCAGTTCCCTGGTCGGTTCCTTGGCCGGTTCCTTGGCCCGTCGCTCGGTCGGGACGCTCGCCGTCGGAGCGGCGGCGGGCTCGAGCCGCTGGAGCAGGGTGCGCAGCCGGGCGGTGAGGTCCGCGCGGGACTCCTCGTCCACGGCCGTGAGGGTGCGTTCCAGGGTGTCCAGGGCGGCGGCCGCCTGCCGGTGTTCCCGGACGGAGCCGAGCAGTCGGCCCAGCTGCTCGGCGACGGCGGCCGGGCTGGGGTGGTCGTAGACCAGGGTGGCGGGGAGCCGGGCGCCGGTGAGCCGGGCCAGCCGGTCGCGCAGTTCGAGCGCCATCAGGGAGTCGAAGCCCGCGTACTCGAAGGGTTCCTCGGCCGGGATCCGCTCGTCCGCCCCGAGCACCTCGGCGGCCTCGGCCCGGACCAGGTCGAGCAGGGCGGCGGGGTCGGCGGCGACCAGCCGGACGGCCTGCGGTTCGGGAGCCGCGGTACCGGGCGCGGGGTCGGCGGTGCCCCGGGTGGGATCTGCGGTACCGGCTTCGGCGAGGTCGCGCAGCATCGCGGGAACCGGGTGCCGGACGGCGCCGGGGTCCAGGGCGAGCGGGACGAGGACGGCCCGGCCGTCGGCGAGGCCCGCGTCGAACAGTCGCAGCCCCTCGGCGGGGTGGAGCGGCCGGACGCCGGTGCGGGCCAGCCGGGCCCGGCCGGCCCGGCCCAGGGCGGCGGCCATGCCGTCGGGCGCGTCCCAGGACCCCCAGGCCAGCGACACCGCGGGCAGGCCGGCGGCCCGGCGGCGGGTCGCGAGGCCGTCCAGGAAGGCGTTGGCGGCCGCGTACCCGGCCTGGCCCGCGGTGCCCAGGACACCGGCGGCGGAGGAGCAGAGCACGAGCGCGACGGGTGCGGGGAGCTCGCGGGTGGCCCGGTCGAACCAGACGGCGGCGTCGGCCTTGGGGCGCAGCACGGTGTCGAGCCGCTCCGGGGTCTGGGAAGCGACCACCGCGTCGTCCAGCACCCCGGCGGCGTGCACGACGACGGTGAGCGGCGCCTCGGCGGGCACGCCCGCGACCAGGGCGCGGACCTGCTCCCGGTCGGCGACGTCGCACCGGACGGCCTCCGCGTGGGCTCCCAACTCCGCCAGCTCGCCGCAGAGTTCGGCGGCCCCGGGGGCATCCGCGCCGCGCCGGGAGGCGAGCAGGACGCGGCGCAGGCCGTGGCCGGTCACCAGGTGGCGGGCGATCAGCCGGCCGAGCAGGCCGGTGCCGCCGGTGACGATCGCGGTACCGGCCGGGTCCAGCACCGGGCCGTCCGTCGGCGCGGGGGTGCGGGCGGCCAGGCGGGGCACCCGGACGGCCGGGCCGCGGAGGGCGAACTGCGGCTCGTCCGCGGCGGCCGCCGCGCCCAGGGCGGCCGCGACCGCGCGGGCGCAGTCCTCCGGGGTCGCGTCGGCGGGCAGGTCGAGGTCGGCGAGCACCAGGCGGCCGGGGTGCTCGGTCTGGGCCGAGCGGACCAGGCCGCACACGGCGGCCTCGGCCGGGTCGACGGGTTCACCGTCCTCGGTCGCCACGCCGTGGCGGGTGGCGACGACCAGGCGGCGGCCCTCGTACCGGGGGTCGGCGAGGAAGTGCTGGACGGCCGTCAGAGCGCGGGCGGTCGCGCGCCGGACCCGTACGGTGTCCTCGGCGGGGGCTTCGGCGTCGGTGACGTCGGCGGGCGGGAGCAGCAGCCAGCCGGACGCGTCCGGGGGCGGCGCCGCCGGGTCCGCGAGCGGTGTCACCGGGACGGGCGCCGCGCCGCGCGCGGGCACGTCCCGCCAGGCGAGGCGGAACAGGTCCCCCGTGCTCGCGAACGCCCGCACCGGTACCGGCTCCGGCTGCGCCCCTGGCCCCGACTGCGACACCGGCTCCGGCCAGTACCGCCGCCCCCGGAAGGGGTAGGTCGGCAGGTCGATCCGGTGCGCGCCGGGCGGCAGCAGCGGAGTCCAGTCGACCGGGACGCCCCGGACGAAGGCCTCGGCGAGCGAACGGGCGAACCGCCCCCGGCCGCCCTCACCCCGGGTCAGGCTGCCGCAGACCACGGCGGCCCGGCCCGCCCCGGTGTCGGCCAGCGTCGCCTCGATCGCCGTACCCAGCACCGGGTGCGCGCCGACCTCGACGAAGGTCGTGAAGCCCTGCTCGGCGAGCGCCCGGACGGCGGGTTCGAAGCGGACCGGATGGCGCAGGTTGCGGTACCAGTAGTCGGGCCCGACCGGCCCGCCGACCCAGTCGCCGTCGACCGTCGAGTACCAGGGCACCACCGGCGCCGACGACCGTACGCCGTCGAGGAGTTGCAGCAGTTCCGGCTCCAGCTGCGCCACCTGCGCGGTGTGCGAGGCGTAGTCGACCGGGATCATCCGCACGTCGATCCCGCGCCGCTCCAGCTCGGCGTGGAACCCGCTGAGCGCCGCGCCGTCCCCACCGACCACGGTGCGCTCCGGCCCGTTCACGGCGGCGATCTCGACTCCCCCGCCGCAGGCCCGGATCCAGTCCCGGACGCGGCACTCGGGCAGCGGCACGGAGAGCATCCCGCCGGTGCCCGCGAGGCGGGTGCCGATGGCCCGGCTGCGCAGCGCGACCGTCCGGGCGGCGTCCGCCAGGGTCAGCGCGCCGGCCGCGCAGGCGGCGGCGATCTCGCCCTGCGAGTGGCCGAGGACGACCGCCGGACGGACGCCGTACGACTGCCAGAGGGCGGCGAGCGAGACCATCACCGCGAAGGACACCGGCTGGGCGACGTCCACCCGGTCCAGCGGCGGGGCGTCGGGGGCACCGTGCACGACGTCGGCGAGCGACCAGTCGACGTACCGGGCGAGGGCCTGTTCGCAGGCGGCCATCCGCTCGGCGAAGACCGCTTCGGACTGCCACAACTCCCTTCCCATGCCGGCCCATTGGGCGCCCTGACCGGGGAAGACCAGGACCACGTCCTGGTCCACCCGGTCCGCCGGCGCGGTGCCGGTGACCAACCCGGGGACCGCCCCGCCCGCCCCGCCGGACCCGCTCGCGCCGCCTGCCGCGCCCGCCGCGAGGGCCCGCAGCGCCGCGCGGGCCTGCGTCCCGTCCGCCGCCAGCACGACGGCCCGGTACTCGAACAGCGCCCGCCCGGCGAGTGCGGAGCGCGCCGCGTCCTGCGGCCGGGCCCCGTCGTCCAGCAGGTCGGCCAGCCGCCCGGCCTGGGCGGCCAGTGCCTCCGGGGTCCGGGCGGAGATCACGAGCGGCACCAGCGGCACCAGCGGTTCCGGCCCGGCCGCGGTGGCGGGTTCCTCGATCGGGGCCTGCTCCAGCAGCACATGGGCGTTGGTCCCGCTGATCCCGAACGAGGAGACCCCGGCCCGGCGCGGGCGCCGCCGCTCAGGCCAGGGGGCGGTGGCGGTGCGCAGCCGCACCGCGCCGCCGGGCCAGTCGACCCGGGTGCTCGGGCGGTCGACGTGCAGGGTGCGGGGCAGGACGCCGTGCCGGAGGGCCAGCACGGTGGCCGCCACGCCGACCACACCGGCGGCCGCCTGGGTGTGCCCCAGGTTGGACTTCACCGAACCCAGCAGCAGGGGCTCGGCGCGCTCCGGCCCGTACGCGGCGATCAGCGCCTGGGCCTCGATCGGGTCGCCCAGCACGGTGCCGGTGCCATGGGCCTCCACCGCGTCGACCTCGTCGGCTCGCAGTCCGGCGTCGGCCAGGGCGCGGCGGATCACCCGTTGCTGGGCGGGGCCGTTGGGCGCGGTCAGCCCGTTGGAGGCGCCGTCCTGGTTGACGGCGGAGCCGCGGACCACGGCGAGCGGGCGGCGGCCGGCCCGCCGGGCGGCGGAGAGCCGCTCCAGGACGAGGACGGCGACGCCCTCGGCCCAGCCGGTGCCGTCCGCGGCCTCCGCGAAGGGCTTGCAGCGCCCGTCGGGGGCGATGCCGCGCTGGCGGGAGAACTCGACGAAGGCGTCCGGGGTGACCATCACCGTCGCCCCGCCGACCAGCGCGGTGGTGCACTCGCCGGCCCGCAGCGAGCGCAGTGCCAGGTGCAGGGCGACCAGCGAGGAGGAGCAGGCGGTGTCCACCGCGACGGCCGGGCCGTGGGTGCCCAGGACGTACGCGACCCGGCCGGCGGCGATGCTGGTCGCGCTCCCGGTGACCCGGTAGCCGTCGGCCGTGCGGGAGACCGGGACGCGCTCGGTGTAGCCGTTGGCGAACACGCCGGTGAACACGCCGACGTCCTGGCCGCGCAGGGCGGTCGGGGCGATGCCGGCCCGTTCCAGCGCCTCCCAGCTGGTCTCCAGCAGGAGCCGCTGCTGGGGGTCCATCGCGGCGGCCTCGCGCGGGGAGATGCCGAAGAAGTCGGCGTCGAAGAGTGCGGCGTCGCGCAGGAAGCCGCCGTGCCGGGTGTCGGAGCGGCCGGGGGCCTCGGGGTCGGGGTCGGCGAGGGCGGCGAGGTCCCAGCCGCGGTCCTCGGGGAAGCCGGAGACGGCGTCCCGTTCCTCGCTGAGCAGCTGCCAGAGCGCCTCGGGGGTGGTGACGCCGCCGGGGAGGCGGACGGCCATGCCGGTGATCACCACCGGGTCGTCGGCGGGCCCGGTCGCGGGGTCGGGCACGGGCTCGGACTCGGTCCCGAACTCGCCTTCCGTGGAGGGGGTTTCGCCGAGCCGGGCGCGCAGCAGCGCGACGACGGCCGCCGGGGTCGGGTGGTCGAAGGCCAGCGTGGCGGGCAGTGTCAGGCCGGTGGCCTCGGCCAGCCGGTCGCGCAGGGCGACGGCCCGGAGGGAGTCCAGGCCGAGTTCGGCGAAGCCGGTGGTGGCGCCGTAGCGGCGGCCGGGCGGGAAGCCGAGCGCCGACTCGGTCGCGGCCGCGACCAGTGCGGCCAGGCCGTCCGGGCGCGGCGGCCCGGGGGCTTTCGTTGCGGCGGTTTCCGCCGCGCGGGCTTCCGTCGCGCAGGCTTCCGTCATGGCGGACAGCAGCAGCCGCAGCGCCGCCAGGTCGGCCTTGCCGGCGCCGTTGCGCGGGAGCTCCGCGACCAGGTGCAACCGGACGGGCAGCTTGTGCGGCGCCAGCCGGGCCGCGCCGAACTCCCGTACCGCCTCCAGGCTCGGGGCACTGCCGGGCTCGGCCACGGCCACCGCGACGACGGTCTCGCCCCACTCCGGGTGGGCGGTGCCGAGGACGGCGAGTTCGCGCAGGCCGGGGCAGTCGGCCAGGGCGCGCTCGACCTCGGCGGGGTAGACCTTCTCGCCGTTCTGGATGATGACGTTCTTGAGCCGGTCGACCAGGTACAGGCAGCCGTCGGCGTCCAGCCGCCCGAGGTCGCCGGTGCGGAACCAGCCGTCGGCGTCGCGGAGTTGCTCCTCGTCGCGCCAGTAGCCGGGCGAGACGTGCTTGCCGCGCACCCAGACCTCGCCCGGCCGGTCCGGGTCGGCGACGTCCGTACCGGTCTCCGGGTCGACGATCCGCAGCTGGGTGAAGGGCATCGCCCGGCCCGCCGAGCCGGCCTTCGCCAGGGTGAGCTCCGGCGGCAGGTAGCTGGCGAAGCAGGCGGTCTCGGTCAGGCCCCAGGCCTGCTGGAGCAGCACCCCGCGGGCCGCGTAGTCGCGGACCAGCCCGGGCGGGACGGGGGCACCGGCCACCACGGCGCCGCGCAGCGCGGACAGGTCGGCGGCGGCGAAGCCGGGCTGCCGGGCCAGCAGGGCGTACATCGAGGGGACGGCGAAGAAGGTGTCGACCCGGAGGGCGACCAGGTCGCGCAAGGTCCGCTCGGGGTCGAAGCGGCGGCGCAGCACGGTGGTGCCGCCGTGGCCGAGGTTGCGCAGGGTGAAGCAGTTGAGCCCGCCGATGTGCGACAGCGGGGTGACCACCAGGTTGACGTCGTCCTCGCGGGTGGTCATCGCCGCGTCGATGTTGGCGGCGTTCCACCAGATGTTGCCGTAGGTGAGCCGGACGCCCTTGGGCCGGCCGGTGGTGCCGGAGGTGTACAGCAGGACGGCGAGGTCCTCGGCGTCCAGCGGCGCGGGCTGGCGCGGCGGCTGGGGGGCCGCCGCCAGCGCGGGGGCGAGCAGCGTCCAGCGCGGGTCGGGCGGGCCGGTCACGGGGGCGGCCGGGTCGTCGTCCACCAGCAGCAGCCGCGCCCCGGACGCCGGGTCGACCAGCGGCGCGTGGCCCGGTTCGGCGACCACGGTGTGCGCTGCGCAGTCCCGCAGCAGCTCCGCCACCTCGGCGGCGCCGAGCCGGTGGTTGACGGGCACGAAGGCGGCGCCCAGCCAGCCGCAGGCGAGGTACGTCACCAGCAGTGTCGGGCTGTTCAGGCCCAGGTAGGCAACCTGGCGGCCGGCCGTCACCCCGCCGTCGGCGAGCACCTCGGCCAGGCGGCCGGCCCGGTCCAGCAGTTCGGGGTAGCCAATCTCGGCTTCCTCGTAGTGCAGGGCCGGGCCCGCCCCGGGCCGCTGGGCCGCGCGGCGCAGCGCGTCGATCGGGGTGATCTCCAGATGCATGGTCGTCCTCCTGGTCGGGCGGGCGGGGCGCGGTCAGGCGGTGGGCACGGGCGGCGTGGCGCCCGTGCCGATACCGGTGCCGGTACCAGTGCTGGCGCCGGTGCCGGTCGGGGGCGGCAGCCAGCCGGTGCGGACGAAGAAGTCCACGTACCGGCGGAACAGCGGCAGGTCGATCGGCGGGCAGGCGATCCCGCTCCCGGCCAGCGCCGCTTCGGCGGCGGACACGTCCATCAGCGGGTGGACGGCCCGGTGGCCGGCGATCCGCTCGAACGGGTCGAGCAGCGGGGTGAGCGCGTTGCCCGGGTGGGCCCGCACCGTCCGGCACCACCGCTCGAGCTCCACCTCGGGCAGCGAGTACCCCAGTTCCCGCAGGTAGCCGGTCAGTTCGCCGTACCCCTCGGTGCTGGTGTTCTGCAGGTGGAAGGTCCGGCCGGCGTTCCCGCGCTGCCCGGCCAGGGTGGTGACGGCCGCGCTGATGTAGTCGACGGGGGCCAGGTGGACGGCGCCCGCGCCCGCGAGCCCGGCCGGGACGGCCCCGGACTGGACCAGGCCCTTGAGGCTCAGCCAGAAGAAGTCCCTGGTCTGGCAGGCTCCGTGGACCTGGTCGCCGCAGACCACGTCGACCCGGTACACCGTCACCGGCAGTCCGCGCTCCCGGGCGATCCCCACCACCTGTTCGGCCACCCACTTGCTCTGGGCGTAGCCGTTGGCCAGCACCTGCGGCGGGCCGGTCGGGGAGGACACGGCGCGCGGGCCGGGCTCCGCGCCCTTCTCCGCGAACACGGCGGTGGAGGAGACGTGGTGCACTGGCACGGTACGGTGCCGGGCGGCCAGCCGGAGCACCTCCCGGGTGCCGTCGACGTTGGCGGCCCGGAGTTCGCTGTACGGGCGCAGCCAGTTGACGGCGGCCCCGGCGTGGTGGACCACGTCGACGATCCGGGCGAGCCGGTCGAACTCCAGCTCGGTGAGGCCGAGTCGGGGCCGGCTGAGGTCACCGACCACGACCGCGAGGCGGTCCGGTTCGACCTCGTCCCACACCCGGTACCAGCTCAGGCGTTCGCGCAGCCGCTCGGCGGCCGCGGCCGGGTCGGCGGCGCGCACCAGGCAGTGCACGGTCGCCTTGGTGGAGCGCATCAGGTCGCGCAGCAGGAAGGCGCCGAGGAAGCCGGTCGCGCCGGTGAGCAGGATCTCCCGGGGTTCGACGGCGTCCGCGACGAGCTCGGCGGCCGGGCGGACGTCCTCGTCCAGGCGGACGTCGGCGGCGAACTCCCCGGCCGGACCGGGCGCGTAGCCCGGATCCGCGCCCACCGGTTCCGTGCCGAGCGGTTCCGCGCCGAGCGGTTCCGTGCCCACCGGTTCCGTGCCCACCGGTTCCGCGCCGGCCCGATCAGGAGCCCCGGTCGGTGTGCCGGCCCCGGCGGGTGCCTGCGGCCCGGCGAGCACCGCCAGCAGGTGGTCCGCCAGCGCCGCCGGTGTCGGATGGGCGAACACCGCCCCGGGGGCGAGCCGCAGACCGGTCAGCGCGTCCAGCCGGTTGCGCAGCTGCACGGCGGCGAGTGAGTCGAAG
This sequence comes from Kitasatospora sp. NPDC059827, assembly GCF_042731675.1. Classification (NCBI taxonomy): domain Bacteria; kingdom Bacillati; phylum Actinomycetota; class Actinomycetes; order Kitasatosporales; family Streptomycetaceae; genus Kitasatospora; species Kitasatospora sp. NPDC059827. Next base: position 119,090 of record NZ_JBHWIV010000020.1, read on the forward strand.
CCCAGCGCCGGGAAGGCGTCCTCGGCGCCGACAGCGGCCGCGTCGGGGTGGCCGAGCACCCGGCCGGCCTCCCGGCGGACCAGCTCGACGGCCTCCGCGCGGGCCCGCTCCGGCGCCAGCGCGCCGATCGTCCGGGCGAACGGCTCCGCCGCCGCCTCCGCCGTCCCGGCGCGGGGCCGGGGCGGCAGCGGCGCGAGGCCGGTGAACACCGTCGGGAGCTCGGCGGGGTGGCGCCGCATCGCGGCCAGGTCCAGCGGTGCGGCGAGGACGGCGGCCCGCGGCCCGGTCAGGGCCGCGTCCAGCAGCGCCGGGCCGTCGGCCGCGGTGACCGGGCGCAGCCCGCTGCGGCCGATCCGCCGCAGATCGGCCTCGCCGAGGTGCCCGGCCATCCCGCCCTCGTCCTGCCACAGGCCCCAGGCGACGGAGGTGGCGGGCAGGCCGAGGGTGGCCCGGTGCTCGGCGAGCGCGTCCAGGAAGGTGTTGGCGGCGGCGTAGTTGGCCTGGCCCGGCCCGCCGACGATCCCGGCGACGGAGGAGAACAGCACGAAGGCGGACGGCCGGTGCGGGAGGGTCAGCTCGTGCAGGTGCCAGGCCGCGTCGACCTTGGGGCGCAGCACCGCCGCCAGCCGTTCGGGGCTCAGCGCGGCCAGCAGGCCGTCGTCCAGCACCCCGGCCGCGTGCACGACGGCGGTCAGCGGCCGGTCGGCGGGGACGGCGGCCAGCAGCTCCGCGAGCGCGGTCCGGTCGGCGACGTCGCAGGCCGCGACGGTGGCCCGCGCGCCGAGGGCGGCCAGTTCGGCGACCAGGGCGGCCGCGCCGGGGGCCGCGGGCCCACGCCGACCGGTGAGCAGCAGGTCGCTCACGCCGTGCCGGCGCACCAGGTGGCGGGCGAACACGGCTCCGAGGGCGCCGGTGCCGCCGGTGAGCAGCACGGTGCCGCCGGTGGGCCAGGGCGGGGCGGGGGTCGCGGAGCCGCCGTCGGACGGCCCGGACCGGGCCAGGCGCGGGACCAGCACCCGCCCGGCGCGGATCGCCGCCTGGGGTTCGCCGGTGGCGAGCAGCGCGGGGAGGGCGGCGGTGGAGGCCGGGTCGTCGTCCAGGTCGACCAGCACGATCCGGTCGGGGGCCTCGGACTGGGCCGAGCGCAGCAGGCCCCAGACGGTGGCGGCCGCCGGGTCGCTCACCCCGGCCACGGCGCCCCGGGTCGCCACCACCAGCGGGACGCCGGTGGCGCGCCGGTCGGCCGACCAGCACCGGGCCAGCTCCAGGGCTCGGGCCGCCAGTGCGTGGGCCCGGGCCGGGACGTCGGGCCGGGTACCGGGCAGCAGCGGGGCGAGCACCGCGTCGTAGCCGCCGATCGCGCCGAGCAGCTCCTCGACCCGCGCGAACCGGTGGGCCCCGTCCGGAAGTGGTCCGGCGCCGTCCGGAAGTGGTCCGGCCCCGTCCGGCAGTGGTCCGGCGCCGTCGGTGAGCACCGCCCAGCGCACGTGCGGCGCCGACGACGGCAGGGTGAGCGGCGCCCAGTCGACGTGGAACAGCCCGTCCCGAGCGCGGTTCCGCTGCGCCGCGGCCGCCCGGTCGTGCCCGTCCGTCGCCCGCAGGCGCACGGCCTCGACCTCGGCGACCGGCCGCCCGGCGGGGTCGGTCAGCCGCAGCGCCGTGCCGTCCGGCCCGGGTGTGATCCGGGCCCGGAGCCGGGTGGCGCCCGCCGCGTGGAGCCGGACGGCGCGCCACTCGGCGGCGAGCCCGGGGCCGGCGCAGCGCACCGCCGCGTCCAGCAGCTCCGGGTGCAGTCCCCAGCCCTCCGCCGTCGTACCGTCCGGAAGCGCCAGTTCGGCGAACAGCTCGCCGTCCAGCCCCCAGAGCGCCGTGACCCCGTCGATGTCCGTCGGCACGGCCTGTGCGCCCGGTGGCGGCCAGGCTCCCTCGTCGGCGACCGTCCGCGCGCCGCCCCGGCCGAGCGCGCCCGAGGCCACCGGGGCCCAACCGCCGCTCCCCCCGGCCCGGGTGTGCACGGTGAACGCCCGACGCCCCCGGTCGTCCGCCGGTGCGAGCACCAACTGCGCCTCCAGCGAGCCGCGTTCGGGCGGCTCCGGCAGACAGCCGACCGTCAGCCCGGCCAGCACCGCGCACCCGGCCTCCTCGCCCGCCCGCAGCGCCAGCTCCACCAGCTCGGCCGGGGACCGGCCGGGCAGCCGTCCGTCGAGGACCAACTCCGCGCGCCCGGCCAGTTCGGTGACGCCGGTCAGCAGCGGGTGGCCGAGCGCCCGCCCGGCGGTTCCCCGGCCCGCGACGCGCGGGGGCGTCAGCCAGTACCGCTCCCGCTCGAACGGGTACGTCGGCAGCGCGACCGGCGCCGTCCGCCCGGGCGGGCCGAGGACGGCGCGCCAGTCGACCGGCACCCCGGCCGTCCACAACGCCGCCAGCGCGCCGACCAGCCCGGGCACCTCGGCGGAGCCCGCCCGTGCGCTCGGCACCGCCGTGACCTGCCGGTCGCCGTCGGCGAGGCAGGCGGCCACCAGCGGCGACAGCACCGCGTCCGGGCCCACCTCCAGCACGGTGCCCACGCCCTGGGCGGCCAGGGTGCGGACGGCGTCGAGGAAGCGCACCGGCCGACGCAGGTGCGCCGTCCAGTGGTCCGGGGAGCTCAGCTCCTCTGCGGTGGCGGGGCGGCCGGTCACGGTGGACACCAGCGGCAGCGTCGGCGCGGCCGTCCGGGTGTCCGGCCGGACGCCTGCCACGGCACGCCGGAACTCGGCGAGCACCGGATCCAGTCCGGCGGAGTGCACGGCCCGGCTGATCGCCAGGCGGCGGGTGCGACGGCCACGCTGCTCGGCCTCGGCGGCGACGGCGCCCACCGCCGAGGACTCGCCGGACACCACCACCGAGGCGGGGCCGTTCACCGCCGCCAGCGAGACCTGGCGGCCGTGCCGGGCCAGCAGGTCGACCGCCTCGGCCTCGGAGACCTCCAGGGCGACCACCGCCGCGTCGGCGGGCAGCGCCTCGACCAGCCGGCCCCGAACGGCGAGGACGGTCGCCGCGTCCGGCAGCGACAGCACTCCGGCGACATGGGCGGCCGCGAGTTCCCCGGCCGAGTGCCCGGCCACCACGTCGGGCCGTACCCCGAAGGACTCCAGCAGCCGGAACAGCGCCACCTCGAAGGCGAACACCGCCGCCTGCGCGTAGCCGAAGCGCTCCAGCTCTCCCCCGCCGGCCAGGACGGCGGCGAGCGGCACGGGCAGGTGCGGGTCCAGTGCGGCGCCGACCTCGTCGAAGGCCGTCGCGAAGGCCGGGAACGCCCGGTACAGCTCGCGCCCCTGCTCCGGGCGCTGGGAGCCGTGCCCGGGGAAGAGGAAGGCGAGCCGGCCGGGCCGTACGGATACCACGGACGTCACGGACGCCACGGGCGCTTCGTCGGCGAGTGCCCGCAGACGGCTCGCCAGCTCGTCCCGGTCGGCGCCCACCACGGCCGCCCGGTGCTTGAGCGCGGGCCGCCCGGCCAGGGCCCCGGCGACGGCGCGGGGCGGGGTGTCGGGGTGCCGCTCCAGGTGCGCCAGCAATCGGACGGCCTGGGCGCGCAGCGCGGTGGGCGTGGCGGCGGAGAGCAGCCAGGGCACGGCGGGGAGACCGCCCGGTTCCGGCTCGGGGTCGTCCTCCGGTGCCTGTTCCAGCACCAGGTGGGCGTTGGTCCCGCTCACCCCGAAGGCCGAGACGCCGGCCCGGCGCGGGCCGTCGGTCCGCGGCCAGGGGCGCTGCTCGGTGAGCAGCTCGACCCCGCCCGTCCGCCAGTCGACCAGCGGCGTCGGCGCGTCCACGTGGAGCGTGGCGGGCAGCACGCCGTGGCGCAGCGCCTGCACCGTCTTGATCACCCCGCCGATCCCGGCGGCGGCCGTGGCGTGCCCGAGGTTGGACTTGACCGAGCCGAGCAGCAGCGGTCGCCCGGCCGGGCGGTCCGCGCCGTAGACGGCTTGCAGGGCCTGCGCCTCGATCGGGTCGCCGAGCCGGGTGCCGGTGCCGTGGCCCTCGACGGCGTCGACCTCGGCCGGAGTGAGTCCGGCGTCGGCCAGGGCCCGGCGGATCACCCGCTCCTGGGCGCCGCCGTTGGGCGCGGTCAGCCCGTTGGAGGCGCCGTCCTGGTTGACGGCCGAGCCGCGCAGCACGGCGAGCACCCGGTGCCCATGCCGGCGGGCGTCGGCGAGCCGCTCCAGCAGGACCAGTCCGGCGCCCTCGGCCCAGCCGGTGCCGTCCGCCGCCGCGGCGAAGGACTTGCAGCGGCCGTCCGGCGCCAGGCCGCGCTGGCGGGCGAAGTCGACGAAGCCGAGCGGCGAGGCCAGCACCGTCACGCCGCCCGCCAGGGCGAGCGAGGACTCGCCGTCGCGCAGCGAGCGGGCGGCCAGGTGCAGCGCCACCAGGGAGGAGGAGCAGGCGGTGTCCACGGTGACGGCCGGGCCCTGGAAGCCGAAGGTGTACGCGATCCGGCCGGAGACCACGCTGCCCAGGCGCCCGGTCAGCAGGTAGCCCTCGTACTCGGCCGGGGTGTCCGGGCCGAGGTAGGACTGTTCGGTGGCGCCGGCGAACACCCCGACGTCGGTGCCGCGCAGCGCCGTCGGGTCGATGCCCGCGTGCTCGAACAGCTCCCAGGCGGTCTCCAGCAGCAGCCGCTGCTGCGGGTCCATCGCGGTGGCCTCGCGCGGGGAGATGCCGAAGAACCCGGCGTCGAAGCGGGTGGCGGTGTCCAGGAAGCCGCCCTCGCGGGCGTAGCTGGTGCCGGGCGTCTCGGGGTCGGGGTCGTAGAGGGCGTCGAGGTCCCAGCCCCGGTCGGCGGGGAAGGGGGTGATGGCGTCCCGGCCGTCCAGCACCAGCCGCCAGAGGTCCTCGGGCGAGCCGACGCCGCCGGGGAAGCGGCAGGCCATGCCGACGATCGCGATCGGCCCGTCGTGGGACGACTCCTCCTGGGACGACTCCAGTTCGGCGATCCGGCGCCGGGCGTCGCGCAGGTCGGCGGTGACCCACCGCAGGTAGTCGACGAGCTTCTCCTCGTCCGGCATGCTGGGCTTCCTCTCTCGGCGGACGTGCTGCCGGGCGGGCGGGCGATCAGGTACGGGCGGCGAGCCGCAGCCAGGTACGGGCATGCGGTCAGGTACGGGCGTACGGTCAGGTACGGGCCCGGCCGAGCTCGTGGTCGATGAGGTCGAACAGCTCGTCCTTGGTGGCGGTTTCGAGCCGTCCGAAGCGGCCGAGGAGCTCCCGCAGGCGTTCGGTGACCGCGAGCAGCTCCGGGCCGCCGGCCGGCAGCCGCCCCAACACCGCTTCCAACCGGTCGACTTCGGCGAGTGCGTCCGGACCGTCGGCGGCGGCCGGCCCGTCGGCGGCGGACAGCCGGTCGAGCAGGAGGTCGGCGACGGCGTCCGGGGTGGGGTGGTTGAACAGCACGGTGACCGGCAGCTCAATCCCGGCGAGGGCGGCCAGCCGGTTGCGCAGCTGGACGGCGGTGAGCGAGTCGAAGCCGAACTCCCGGAAGGGGCGCGACACTTCGACGCTCGCCGGGTCGGCGATCCGCAGCACGGCGGCCGCCTCGGCGCGCACCGCGTCGAGCAGGTGGGCGCGCCGCTCCCCGGCGGGCAGGGCGGCCAGGCTCCGGGCCAGCGCGCCCTCGCCCGCCGACCGGGCGGAGGGCGAGGCGGGCGGGGCCTCGGCGGGCGCGGGCGCGGTCGGCTCCAGCCAGTAGCGCTCGCGCTGGAACGGGTACGTCGGCAGGTCGACGTGCCGGGTGCCGGTCCCGGCGAAGAAGGCGGACCAGTCGACGGCGGCCCCGGCCGTGTGGAGCCGGGCCAGCTCCCGGACGACGGCGCAGGGGGCCTCCTCGCCGGGCGCGAGTTCCAGGCTCAGCACCGGCCCCTCCGACGGCGGCCTCTCCGACGGCGACCCGTCCGACAACGGCCCGTCCGACACGAGCCCCTCCGGCAGCGGCCCGCCCTCCGCCAGGAAGCGTTCGGCCCAGGCCTCCGGGTCCGTCCACCGCCCGGCCGGCTCCTCGCCACCGCCCGGGGCCGACAGCAGCGGCACGGTCGGCGCCGCGAGGGCCAGCGCCGCCAACTCCCCCCGGAACTCCGCGCGGGCCGCCGCGCCGCCGCCCTGCCGGAGCAGCCGCTCGCGGGCCGCGAGCAGGGCCACCGCGTCCGGCGCCGGGAGCACCCCGGCGAGGTGCGCGGCCACCACCGCGCCGCTGCCCCGGCCGACCAGCGCCGCCGGGCGCAACCCCCAGGCCGCGTACAGGCGGTGGAGCGCCAGCCGCGCGGCGAAGCCGCCCGACGCCCCGGGCACGGCGTCCAGTTCCTGGTACGCCTCGGCGAACACCGGGAAGGCCGTGCGGAGTTGGCCCACCGCCTCCGGCCCGGGCCCGTCGCCGTCCGGGCAGAGCAGGACCGGCCGGACCTCCCCCGGCACCCGGCGGACCGCGTCCGCCGCGACCGTCCCCGCCAACTCCGCCAGTTGCTCGACGAGTTCGGCGGCCGTACCGCCGACCACCGCCGCCCGGTACGGCAGCGCCGCCCGGGTGGTGGCCAGCGCCCGGGCGACGTCCCGGAAGTCCGGGGCCGTTCCCGGGTCGCCGACCAGCGCCAGCAGATCGCGCGCCCGCTCCGCCAACGCCCGGGCGGACCGGGCCGAGAGGACCCACGGCACCACCGGCAGGACCACCGGCGCCTCCCCCGCCTCCTCGGGCGGCGCCTCCTCCAGGATCACGTGCGCGTTCGTCCCGCCGAGGCCGAAGGAGGAGACCGCCGCCCGGCGCGGCCGCTCGCCCCGGGACCAGTCGCGCGCCTCGGTGAGCAGGGCGACCGCTCCCGACTCCCAGTCCACGTGCGGCGAGGGCTGTTCGGCGTGCAGGGTGGCGGGCAGCCGGCCGCGCCGCAGCGCCTCCACCGTCTTGATCACCCCGCCCACCCCGGCGGCGGCCTGGGCGTGGCCGAGGTTGGACTTGAGCGAGCCCAGCCACAGCGGCCGCTCGGCGGAGCGCTGCCCGTAGGTGCGCAGCAGCGCCCGGGCCTCGATCGGGTCGCCGAGCGCCGTCCCGGTGCCGTGGGCCTCGACGGCGTCGACGTCCTCCGCGGTGAGCCGGGCGTCGGCGAGGGCGGCGCGGATCACCCGTTCCTGGGCGGGGCCGTTGGGCGCGGTCAGCCCGTTGGAGGCGCCGTCCTGGTTGACGGCCGAGCCGCGTACCACGGCGAGCACCCGCCGGCCGTCCCGGCGCGCATCGGACAGCCGGGCGAGCACCAGCAGTCCGGCGCCCTCGCCCCAGCCGACCCCGTCGGCGGCCGCCGAGAAGGCCTTGCACCGGCCGTCCGGGGCGAGGGCGCGCTGGCGCGAGAAACCGAGGAAGGCCGCGGGGGTGGACATCACCGTCACGCCGCCCGCGAGGGCGAGGTCGCACTCGCCGCGGCGCAGCGCCGCGCAGGCCAGGTGGAGGGCGACCAGGGAGGAGGAGCAGGCGGTGTCGACACTGACGGCGGGGCCCTCCAGGCCGAAGGCATAGGCGAGTCGGCCGGAGAGGACGCCGGGGGCGCTGCCGCTGAACAGGTAGCCCTCGAAGTCCTCCCGAGGCAGCTGCGGCCGGCTGCCGTAGTCGTTGTACATCACGCCGGCGTACACGCCGGTGCGGCTGCCGCGGAGGGCCTCGGGCGGGATTCCGGCGCGTTCGCAGGCCTCCCAGGCGATTTCCAGCAGGATGCGCTGCTGGGGGTCGGTGCCGAGGGCTTCCCGGGGGGACATCCCGAAGAATTCGGCGTCGAACCGATCGGCGTCGTACAGGAATCCGCCCTGTTCGACGTAGCTGGTGCCGACGACGTCGGGGTCGGGGTGGAACAGGGAGTCGAGCGGCCAGCCCCTGTTCGACGGGAATCCGGCGACCGCGTCGACCCGGTCGGCGACCAACTGCCAGAGCTTTTCCGGGGAATCGGCGCCGCCGGGGTAGCGGCAGGCCGCGCCGAGGACCGCGATCGGCTCCGACTGCCGTTCCTCCAGGGCGCGCAGGCGTTCCCGGGTGTCGACGGCGTCGGCGACCACGCGCTTCAAGTACTGGCGCAGGGTGTCATTGTCGGCCACGTGGGTCTCCGGTCCTGGGCGGGCGGGCAGGGCGGCGCGACGTCGGACGATCGCGCACGCACCCTAGCCGGGCATCCGATCTCTATCAGATCTGACCCGCCGTCAACATTTCGAGCAGGAAAGTATGCAGAGCATGCAATCGGCCCGGTATTTCCGACGATTCGTCAAAAGCAAACCACATCGGCGAGTTCGGATACGATCACCGGGCTTCCCCCACCCGCTCCGAGACCTCGGGAACGCTCTTGGCACTCGGCAGGTCGTCCCGGCTGCCCTCGCTCTCCGGTCTGCGTTTCGTCGCGGCCGCGGCCGTCGTCGCCCAGCACGCCAGCCTGGTCTGGACCCACGGGCACGGCGAGAGCGCCACCCTGCTCCGCCTCGGGTTCGCCGCGGTGACGTTCTTCTTCCTGCTCAGCGGCTTCCTGCTGACCTGGGCCTGGCGGCCCGGGCAGCCCGTCCCGGTGTTCTGGCGCCGCCGGGTGGCCCGGATCCTGCCCACCCACCTGGTGACCCTGCTGATCGGGGTGCTGCTGCTGGCCGCCACCGGGCGGGCCGTGCCGCTGTGGGCCTGGCTGCCGAACGCGCTGCTCGTCCAGACCTGGTCACCCGGCTTCGACCTGCTGGACCCCGGGGTGAACGGGGTGTCCTGGTCGCTCTGCTGCGACCTGCTCTTCTACCTGCTGTTCCCGGTCATCGCCCGGCGGGCGGCCGCGATCCGCTCCGCACACCTCTGGGCCTGGGCGGCGGCGGCCGTCGCGGCCGCCGTGCTGATCCCGGTGGTGCTCACGGCGGCGCGGCCCGGAAGCGGCGGGCCGTCCTTCGGGCTCGGCGTGACGCTCCGCCAGATCTGGCTCTGCTACACCTTCCCCCCGGCGCGGCTGCCGGAGTTCCTGTTCGGCGTGGTGCTGGCCCGGCTGGTCCGGGAGGGCCGGCTCGACGGCGTCCGGACCTGGCACGGCGCCGCCGCGTTCGCCCTGCTCTACCCGCTCGACCAGCTCTCCCCGCTGCTGTTCGGCGTCGCCGCGATCACCGTCCTGCCGCTGGGCGCGCTGATCGTGGGCGCCGCCAACGCCGACCGGCTGGGCCGGCCGTCCCGGCTCGCCCACCCGGCGGCCGAGCGCCTGGGCGCCCTCTCGCTGACGCTGTACCTGTCGCACTACCTGGTGATCGAGTACGGCGACGCGCTGCTCGACCCGTACGGCACCGCCGACGGGCTCCGGCCGCTGCTGTACACGGCCGTCCTGGTCGCCGGATCACTGGCGGCGGCCTGGCTGCTGCACGCCCTCGTCGAGGAGCCGAGTGTGCGCGCGCTGAACGAGCCCCGCCGCCGCACCGCACCCGTCACCCTGCCGGACCGCCCGAAGGAGACCTCGTGACGACCGATCGCCGCCCTGCCCCTGCCCCCGCCCCCGTTACCGCCCCCGCCCCCGTCGCCGTGCTCGGCCTCGGCCTGATGGGCACGGCGCTCGCCGACGCCTTCCTGGCCGCCGGGCACCGCACCACCGTCTGGAACCGCACCGCCGCCCGTGCCGAGGGCCCGGCCGCCCGGGGCGCCCACCTCGCCGCGACGCCCGCGGAAGCGGCGGCGGCCGCGCCGCTGGTCGTGCTCTGCCTCGGCGACCACCGCGCCGTCGGCGAGGTCCTCGACGCCGCCGGGGACGCCCTGGCCGGCCGGGTCCTGGTCGACGTCACCTCCGGCACCTCCGCGGACGCCGCCGCCGTCGCCGAGGCGGCGGCCCGGTACGGCGCCCGGAGCCTCGACGGCGCCCTGCTGGCCACCCCCGACGCCATCGGAGCCGCCGGGACCGTGGTGCTCTACAGCGGCCCCGAGGCGGCCTTCCGCGCCCACGAGGCGACCCTGACCGCGCTCGGCGGCTGCCCCACCTACCTCGGCGACGGCCCCGGGCTCGCCTCGCTGCACGACGTCGCCCTGCTGGCCGTGCTCTGGTCCGGACTCAACGGCTTCCTCCACGCGGCGGCGCTGCTGCGCACCGCCGGGATCGGCGCGACGGACTTCGCGCCGACCGCCGAGCTGCTGTTCGGCGGCATCGGCGCCTTCCTGGCCCGCTACGCCCGGCAGGTCGACGAGGGCGACTACCCGGCCGAGGACTCGGCGCTGCGCACCCACCTGGCGGCCGCCCGCCACCTGCTGGCCGAGAGCGAGCGGCGCGGCCTCAACCCGGCCCTGCCCCGGCAGCTGACGGCCGTGATGGAGGCGGTGACCACGCGCGGGCACGCCGACGACAGCTTTCGAAATCTGTCATCTGTTCGCTGAACACTGTCCGCCGTCCTCCGTCACGACACTCCGCACAGC